>JBGAWZ010000449.1:0-2450 GCA_044227335.1 Candidatus Zixiibacteriota bacterium
GCCGGTTGCTTGTTCACGGAATTGAAGTTGCCCTTGGTGTACAACGGATTTTGGCTGGCCACTGTAAGCGGTGCGTTGAGCGTCGAGCCATTTACCAATCTCAGTGCCGGCCACTCAGTACCTGACGCTATGTCGTCTGAGAAGTAAACAACGCCATTGGACGGGGCGAATCCCTGGGCGTACATTTTGGCGACATCCAGTTCGGTGCAGTCAACTTGCTTGTTGTCACGCTGATCGGTGAACTTGTTTGCGGTGTAAGTGATAACGCCGCCCGCGACCATAGCCGCAGTGACGTTATTCCAGGTACTTCCCACTTTTTGCCATGCGACATTATTGACGATCTTAAGCGTGGCCTTACTTTCATATGAGTCGGGATTGCTTGCCGCTGGTTCGATAAGTTTATGAGGGGTACCGGAGGACGACAAAGGCAAGTTCAAAGCGTTCATGCCGTGAGCCACGTCCTGCACCTTTCCGTTCCACATAGAGGTCGCGGTCGCGGCCCAGTTTGGGTAGTTGTGATCAACCCAACTGGATCCAACTTTCATAGATACAAAGCTACCAGCCGCGTTTTTGATACGGACATCGCCCGTGCCGGTCGGTAGTACAGTCGTTTTCCGGCCATAGCGGAGATTTCCCGCGGTGGTCACGTTTGAAGTAATATCCAGGACGTTGTCGGACTGCAACCACAAGTTGCTGTTGCAGTGGACACGTCCGGAAAGTGTCATGAACGGTCCCGGCGCAATTTCGCAATCATTCTGATAGAAGACCGCGAACTGAAAAAGCGGGATAAGGTCAGCCTCGAAGGTCATAGTCAAGTCGGCCGAAGTCTGGCTGGCGTTACTTACGCCGCTTGAGGTAAGCGAATACGTTTTCGCCAGGGCATTCAGGCCGGCGAGCGCCCCCTGAGTGAGCACCTTCTGCGAAGCGGCGCCGTTATCGGTGACTCCATAGGTTGCGGTGGCGCCATTGAGCGTGATTGAACCGGAAGGCATAGTGCTGGGTGGGGCGCCGGTCGAATCGTAGGACGCTTGTACGGCGGCCGACGCGACCTCAAGGCCTGCCTCGGCGGCATAGAACGATCGGGTGGCGTTAAGATTATTGCCGGCGATACTCACTTCGTCGTTGGATGAGTTCATGGCAACAAGTCCCACAAGCGTTAGCATTCCCACCATGAGTATAGCGATGACAGTCGCTATGCCTCGTTCCGAATTGCGCAGACGATGACGTTTGATTCTATTCATATGGGTCACTCCTAGTTTCCAAGATTACGCAAACTTGCCGACGAGGCAAAAGTTCGCCACCGATAAGCGGCGTCGCCGGTCTTATCCGGATCAGGCCTGTTCGATCGTCCCGTGACCGAGATGAGTACTTCGCGCACATCGGTAGCCGCTGTGGGAATGTCAAGTATCGTATTGTTTTTCATCCGATAGCGGAATTGGACATCGGCTATGTCGTCGGCATAGATTGCCGCCGGTTTGCTTCCGTATTTAACCATCAATTTTGGATGGGTCGCATCAGTTGTCTTGTCGACGTAGAATTTCGCGGCGACTAACGAAAGGACGATCGAATTGGCGCCGTACTTGCGGGAAAATGTAGTCGTATTGTGTTGGAGATGATCCGAACCGGTTTGAACTTGTGTAATAACGAAGAACTCGCCCTTGTTGGTGTCAGGTTCCCAAATGAAAGCATCCTGATCATCTTCAAAGCAGGTAACGTCATCGCACTTGAGTTCGGCCGACGGCTGGGGCATTGGGTCCGTAAGTGTGGCATCGCAATCTTTGGCTTGATAGACCAATGTGATCGTATCGGGATTGGTGTTCGCGGCGTAGATGCACGGGAAGAGCGACGGGACCCCGAACCCGGCCTGCCGAATTTGGCGCGTTAGTTCATCGATCGACGCGCGCGAATTCTGCTGGATGTTCGTAATGTCATCCTGTGTCAGGTAGTTCTTGTTTTGCGTCTTGTACGCCTCGAAGATCGCGGCGGTCACAAAGGCTGTGATCCCAAGCGCGACGAGGGTTTCGATGAGACTGAAGCCCGCGATTGAACTCAATCGGCGCTTTGGAATTCGTGTTGCTGTAATCATAAGTCGCTCCAATATTCTTCAACGTTCATTTCCAAGTGTCACGACCCAAAGTTTCGCATACAGGCTGACGAGGAATAGGTGCGTGTGCGGTAAGCTGCAGGCCCGGTTTTGTCCGGGTCGGGGGTGGCTGACCGTCCGGTCAGCGTTATCAAGACCTCACGCACGTCTTGTGCCAGGGTCGGGACATCAAGCACGGTACCGTTTTTCATGCGATATCGGAATTGTATGTCGGAAACATCGTCGGCGTATATTGCGGCCGGCTTGGTGCCGTATTTCACCATTAATCTCGGGTGGGCGGCGTCGGTCGTATAGTCGACATAAAATTTTGCCGGGATCAGCGAAAGCACCATTGAGTTGGCGCCGT
>JBGAWZ010000450.1:0-2441 GCA_044227335.1 Candidatus Zixiibacteriota bacterium
CACCTTTTTTATCAATATGATGTTTGTCTTTTTCTCGATCAACCATCTGATCGGGCCGGGTTCAGTCGCTGTTATTTCGCGGCGATATGGCGAAAAGGACTATGACAAAGCCGAAAAGGCGATCAAGGAGACAATCGTACTCAAGCTGTTCTTTGGTGTAATCTTCTCAGCCCTTGGTCTGTTTTTCCTACGCGACGCGCTCAGGTTTGTCGGGGCTGAAGGAGAGACACTTGAATTGGCAGTTGCCTACGGCGCCGTTTTCATGGCCGGGATGCCGATCATGTTCGCGACTTATTCACTCTTCACCGCCATGCGCGGGGTCGCCAATCCGAAGATGGCAATGATCCTGATGTTTGGTTCGACCATTCTTAACGCGGTTCTCGACCCGATTCTCATGTTCGGCTGGCTCGGACTGCCGGCTCTCGGCATTAGGGGCGCGGCGATTGCCTCGGTTGTCAGTTTTTCGCTGGCCTTTGTCATCGGACTTTACCTCTTCTTTTTTGATTACACCAATGTTCGCCTGCACTTTCGGGGCCGCGAGCGGATGTCTCTCGATTCGATGTGGACACTTATCCGCATAGGGATTCCCTCGTGGCTGGGGGAGATGTCATTTTCGTTGTCCCGACTGCTGATCACTCCCTTGATCGCCCATTTTGGTAACGCCGTTGTCGCCGCCTACGGGATCGGCATGCAGGTCTTCGGGCTCGGAATTGCCATTCTTGTAGGCATTGGACTTGGGTTGTCATCACTCATCGGGCACACAATCGGTAGTGGCAAGCTCGACCGCGCCAAGGTGACTGGCGACAAGGCGATCGCTTTTGGGGTGGTGGTGATGGCGGTGCTCGGGGTGTTTATCGCTATTTTAATGCGGCCCATTCTTGGGATTTTCTTCTCCGATACCGTGGCCATCGACGCCGGCGTCATCTACTTGCGCACGATCGCTTTTTCCTTTCCGTTCTTTGGCGCACTGTTCATGATTGAGAGCATTCACGGCGGCGTGGGGCTGAATACGCCGGTCATGGTGGTGTCGGTTTTGCAGGCCTGGGTCTTGCAGGTTCTGCCGGTGCTGGTGGCGGTGCAGTATTTTTCGGTCGGGCAGGTGGTAGTTTGGTGGATTATGGCCCTAAGCGGCGTGATCTCGTCGATCGGCTTTTACTGGTATTACCGACAGGGGAGATGGCTGACGGTTAAAGTCTGATAATTACCTGAAATCCCGCGCTTTCATTTGGATCATCGCGTCGTTGAATTGCAGGGGGGTGAATTTCCAGCCGATCACATTGATGACACCGTCCTGACGCTCCACTGTCCCGCGCACGATCAACCCGCCCGAATAGATCAGTTCTTTTCGGAATTTCTCAACCAAATTCGGTTTGACTACAATATTCAGAAATCCGGTCTCATCTTCGAGCGTAATAAACAAAAAGCCCTTGGCGGTCATCGGGCGCTGGCGAATCACCACTACTCCGGCCACTGCGACATCGGCGCCATCGCGCGTCGTTTTCAAATCCGCCGACGATTTGATCTTTTGTTCTCTCAGTACCGGACGAATAAGGGAGATCGGGTGCGGTCCGGCGCTTAAGTCCATCCCCTTAAAATCAGCCGCCAGCCGTTCCCCAATCGACATCTGCCGTAACTGTTCAGCGCCGGATTGATCGGCGGACATCGGAAGTTCATCGGCGGACCGGTTCGCCAGCGCCAGAACCTCCCATAGCGCTTGGCGGCGCGAGAGGCCGAATCCCGCAAACGCACCCACCATTGCCAACTGTTGCAGAGCATCTTTGTTGATCCCGGAGCGAAAAACAAAATCCTGTGGCGATGTGAACGGGCCGTTCGTCAACTCCCGCTCCAGTTTTTCTTTGCCGGCTGGACCGAGACTCTTGGTGTAGCGGAAGCCAAGCCGGACATCGTCACCTTCAACAGTGCAATCCCAGCGGCTCTTTTGAATATCAATACTCCTGATGCGAATACCGCGACGGCGCGCCTCGTAGATAATTGTCGACGGCGAGTAAAACCCCATCGGCTGGGCATTCAGAAGCGCGCAGTAAAACTCCGTCGGGTAGTAGACTTTCAGATAGGTCGAGACATAGACCAAAAGCGCGAACGAAGCGGCGTGGGATTCGGCAAAGCCAAAATCGGCAAAGGCCGAGAGTTGATGGAATATTTTCGCCGCGGCTTCTTCTTCGATGCCGTTTTGGACCATCCCCATAATCAGTCGCTGGCGGAGGGCTTCCATCTTTTCGCGCGAGCGTTTATGTCCCATAGCGCGGCGGAGTTCGTCGGCTTGGCTGGGTGTAAACCCGGCGGCCGCCATCGCCACCTGCATCCCTTGTTCCTGAAAAAGAGGAATGCCGAGCGTGCGCTTCAAAATCGGTTCGAGTTTCGGATGTGGATAGGTGACCGGCTCCTCGCCGTTACGACGGCGCAAATACGGGTGCACCATA
>JBGAWZ010000020.1:0-11226 GCA_044227335.1 Candidatus Zixiibacteriota bacterium
GGCATGTCCATCATAGACGCCATCATCTCGCACTTTTCCTGAATAGCGGCCAGCTTAGCCTGGGTAGCAGGATCGGTAGAGGTCATGACCATGACGTCACCCTTCTTGGATTTCCCCATGCTCATCTTTGCGCCGGCTTTCATGGCGCCGTGGATTTCCTGGCAGAAGGAGCAGAGTTGCGTCTTGACCTGTTCGTCGGTCATTGAGGCGCATCCTTCGGCGGCCTTGCTCATCTCATCGTAGGCGGCGTGATAAGCCGCAATTTTCTTGGCATCATTGCTCATCACCCAGTGGCTGAGCACAGTGCCGTCATTGAGCTTGACCGCTTCCATGCCGATCGGGCCGAACTCTTCCATGTGAGCGCCCATGTGTTTGCAAACGGTGCACTTCATCATCTCTGCTTTCATCGCTTCCATCGTCGGTTTTCCGGCCATACCCATTTTGGTATCTCCGGCAAATGCGACGGCGCACGCGACGACCAGAACCAGCGCGATCAGCGACAGTTTCTTAGTCATGTAAGGACCTCCGTGTAATAGTGTGTGAAAGTGTTTGTGTGCGGGGGTGACCCGCGTTTCAGTTAGTTATAACCGGATTCTAAGGCCGCAGTTCGCACCACACAACAAAAAGATAGAGCAAATTTGTCGGCGATTGCCACAATTGAGTTACGCTGTTGTGTGACAAGACGATACGCGAGTGTTTGCTTTACTATGTGGTGTCAGGTGGGGGCACCTAACACCACGGAGCACATCAGCCCACATGAGAAAGTGGTGTCGGGTGAGGACGCCCGACACCACCAAGTCCGAAAAGAGATTGCTTCGCTCCGCTCGCAACGACAGAGAGCGCGGCAGGTCTCGCCCGCAAGATGCGGGGCTAGGACCTGCCGCAACTACTATCATCCGATTCGAGTTTGTTTCACATACCGGCGATCACTTGATCGATTCAAGTTCGGTGCGGCGGTTTTTCGCGCGACCGGCCTCGGTGTTGTTGTCACCGATAAAATATTTCGGATCTTCGCCGTATCCTTTGGCAACCATCTGACTTGCCGGCACACTCTTGCCCACCAGATAGGCCATCACACCGTTGGCGCGATTTTGCGACAGAGTTTGGTTCATGTCGGCCTTGCCGCGACTGTCGGTGAATCCGCGAATTTCAATTTTCGTGTCGGGCCAGGCGATGATCCGCTCGGCGATCGAATCGAGTTGGTGTTTGGACTTTTCGTCCGGTTCGTATGAGTTCGGGACGTAGTTGATATTGAGAGTGATTTTCTCGGTGATCTTCTTGGCCAACGGAACACCGTCGGCGTCGACTTTTACACCCTTGGGCGTTCCCGGCGCTTTGTCTTTGTCGTCTGTGACACCGTCGCCGTCAGAATCTCTCGGACAACCTTCGGCATTCACCGCTGAACCCTTGGGCGAATCGGGGCACTTGTCGAGTTGATCGGGCACACCGTCGCCGTCGGAGTCCGGGGCGCAACCGTTGGCATCGACCTTCACACCGGCCGGTGTATTCGGGCATTTGTCGAGATAATCTGCGATAACATCACCATCAGAGTCTTTCGGGCATCCGTCGGAATTGACAGCGACTCCCGATGGCGTGCCGGGGCATTTGTCCAGATAATCAGCGACACCGTCGTGGTCGGAGTCTTTCGGACATCCATTCTTATCGACTTTCACGTCTTTCGGTGTGTCGGGGCACGTGTCTTTGGAATCGACAACGCCGTCGTGATCGGAGTCGATCTCGCCGCCGAAGAGAAAACAGAGCGCGACGGAAGGTTCAAGGTAGGCGCGGAATGGGCGCTTGCCGAATTCTTCCCATGTGTTCGCGCCGTAGAATCCTGCGGGCATATCCTGCGAGAGATTGGCGAATTCGCGGCTATACTTGATTTGGAAATCAAGTGCGAACGACTGCCTGAGCGGGACCAAGATACCGGTGCCGAGTTTCCAATTGACATCAGTGGCTTTATGCGACACTTCGGTATTAAAGTCTTTCAATTTCCACATATCGAGTCCGAGGCCGCCCAAGAAATACGGCTGGAAGAACCAGACCGGTTCGTAGTAGCGCTGGATTTCGAGCCCGAATCCAATGCCCGATAGATGGGCCGTGGCGTTGCCGATTTTAGTGAATTCGTCACCCTGGTTTTCATATCCTGTGGTGTCGTCATGCGTGTGCATGTATTTGCCATTCAGGCCGAGCATCATTCGGTTACTGATTCCTTTGCGGATTCCAACGCCGAATTCCCAGCCCATCATGAAGGGCTGACGGGAGCCGTGGACGTATGTGAAGTCACTGCCGTGACTGAGCGGTGAAAAGACAGGGAAGCGAAAATCAAGAACGGTTTTGCCCTTGAGGTCGGTCGCATTTGCGGAGAGCGCAAAGGCGAGCACAAGTAGAGCGAGAACGATTGAGGCGGTTTTCACGGTGTATTCCTTTCACATCGTCGCCGGTATGATCCCATCGGCGGGTGGTGAAACTGTTTGGCAAATTCTCTTTCAGAGTGTAATGAGTTCAAGTCAGACAAGAGTGTCAACAAAGAAGTAGGGTCGCGATAAGACATTGAACAGCAATAGCCTAAGGGCGGCGCTCGTTGTTTGCCGGGCGACAAGATTGGTTGGCATATTAGCTCACGTTGTCGACTTGGATCGGAGGCGCGAGGCGACCGCCGCCGAAAATAAAAGTGGAATTGGGTGTTGACATTGCCCACGTTTGTCGATACCATATAGTGAACGTAACTGTGCTCTGTTAATAGTTTCTCAAGCTTTCGGCCTCATAAGTCAATCCTTGTCAAATCGTTAATCCAGTCGCACTTGTGCAATACTGCACGTGAACTGTTTATCTGTCTTGGCGAAGTCGTCAATTACGACCCAAGCGAGTAGATGAACGAAAATTGGAGAAGTAGAATGAATATCTACGTAGGAAACCTGTCTTATGATGCGGCCGAGGCGGACATTCGCCAGGCGTTTGAGCAGTATGGTGAAGTCACCAGTGTGAACATCATCAAGGACAAATTTTCGGGCGAACCGCGGGGCTTCGGCTTCGTGGAAATGCCGGGCAAAGAAATGGCCATGGCGGCCATCTCGGCGCTCAACGGCCAGGACCTTAAGGGTCGGTCGCTTTCTGTGAACGAAGCTCGTCCGCGCGTCGAAGGCGGTGGCGGCGGTGCTCGTCGCGGCGGCGGTGGCGGTGGCGATCGCGGCCGTCGCTCCTGGTAGTAAGTTGTATGACACGGTCGGGCCCACAAAGCCCGACCGTCCCACACTCGCGAAGGGCACCGCGCAGTGCGAAGTGCTTTTCGGCCAACCTTTTCGATAACGAGTTACAAGAGTAATGAAGATCTTTGTGGACAATCTCGCTTTTGAGATTATGGATGATTTCCTGCGGGCCGCATTCGAACAATTTGGACGGGTCAATTCCGCAGTGATAGCGCGCGAGCACAACAGTTCCGATTCGCGCGGATATGCCTTTGTCGAGATGCCCGACGAAAACGAAGCACGGACAGCGATCGAGCAAATGAACGGCAAAGAAATGATGGGGCGACCGATCGAAGTGAGCATTGCCACTGCCGAATCCGAAGCGCGCCGTAACCGGGCCGCTAACGCCCTACCGCGTGGCCCACGCACCGAACGGCCGCCGTCGCGCAACCGCCAACAACAAGAAGGGCGCAAGCGACAGATCGGAAGCGTATCAAACCCCAAGACACGGTATGGACGCCTTGGATAGAAACTGGAGTATTTGTGAAGATTCATGTCGACAATCTGACAGATGACACGGTTGAAGAAGACATTCGCACCGCCTTTGGCGCGTTTGGCGATGTCGAGAAAGTGAATATCGCGCGCAGTAGCGCCGACGGTAGCTCGCGCGGTTTTGGATTTATCGATGTGGCGCTTGACGCCGACGGCCGGGCGATGATTTGCGGAATGAACGGCTCGACTTTGCACGGCCACACGCTTCGAGTCAGCCAGGCCCGCAAAAAAGGGCGGTAACGCCCGCCCGTCGCTCAATCATCCTCTCCTCTTCCCGAATCGACATTGGGTTCGTTTGTACACATTTTGTGTTTTGCGAATCGCAGAAATTCCAAGCAAAGCTTTACGAAATAGCGGGATAGCCGCTTTGCATTTCTATGCGCGATGTTAAGTCGTGTGTAGTGAAGTAGTAGTAATTTTGCAGATGCGCGTGTTTGGATCTGTGTCATGCAAACACGGGCGCGGTCGAGAATTGGGGTGAAGAGGTAGGGATTTTGTGGGGGGGTGCTGACAAATATTCGACTGCTACATCAGGGCAATCATTCTATCCCAATCCTGCCTATGCCAAAGCAAGTTGCCTGTGTTAAACAAGAAACCGGAGTCGTGGGCAAACTTTCCAATCCCCTCAAATTCTACTTTGCCGGTCACTTGTTCCCGATGCTTGATCAATGCGAGATCACCCGGCCGAACCGGGCCATTCCATGTTGCCACAGTGTAGTGTTTTCGCCCCTTCTTTCCGGTATATGAGAGTGGTGAATAAGCGGCGTTTCGGTCGGCAAATCCCGCGATATATGCGGGGATGTCGCGGAAAGTTGGTAGCTTAAGAAACAGATCATCCGCTTGCTCCTGTGTGAGACTACCAACACCAATTCCGCTCTTCAGGACTTTGTCTTTAAAGACACTGATGTGCTTGAAGAACGAGAACAGGTGGTCCCGTCCCGTCGCTACTTTTACCTGCACGTGGATGTCCGAGTGATCGAATTGATTTCCGGGAATATCCAGCCAAATGCCATTAAATTTAGTGGTCTTGACACTTACCTTCAGCAACGGTTGCCGCCATGGGCCGCCCTCAGTCTTCATTTCCGGGATGTCAGTGGGAAGAAATTCCTCAAGGGTCCCTATTTCATGGCCCAGCCGAATATCTATCCCCCAGTTGTTCATCAGGAATAGTTTGATCCCATACTCGCCCAAATAGCCGCGCGTCATGTCCGCCCAAAGTTGTCCAAGGTCTCGTTGCCTTGAACTCCCGTAGTCAGTTGCCGCTATACCGCTGGCGATCTTCAGAGCGTCCACGCACATTTCGGTATAACCCTGCAAACCGATCAGCACTGTGTTGGGTAGAAGACGTTCCGTGATCCACCTATCAACCACGGACCGATCAGGAGAGGGGCATTCTCCGCCGGCGATTGCTTTCGCCACCATGATCTTAGCTTCATTTTCATCAACCGGAATGTGCGAAGCTATCAGCGCGGCGCAATGTTCGAAAGTATCTTCAGAAATGCTCGCCAATCTCTGTGCTCCTTAAGAATCGTTCTTATTGATGTCAGCTGTGCACCGAGGGCAATGAAAGTTGTCGTTCGCAATCGTTGGAATTTCCCAACTCGTAGTGCGGGTATTTCACATCAAGAAGTGATTTGAGAACACACTCAAAAATGAACTTTGACATCAATGGTGGAACGGCCATACCGATCTGGCGACGGACACTCTCTTTGGGTCCCTCGAAAACAAAATCATCCGGAAAAGTCTGAATCCTCGCCCTCTCCCTGTTGGTTAGTGCTCTTGGTTGATCCCAATGATATACGTGGGTTCCCCCGCCTCCGCTACCCGTTATAGTATACGAGGGTTGATCGGGATGTAGGCGACGATAGATGTGGCTCATCCGGGTGTTGGGAACATTTAGTTGCAAGTGGGCCGGCAGATCAGCCTGCCAACAATTTTGACCGGGCTTAATCAACTTGAGGCGCTCTTCAACCCGCTTGTCTTGCCTTGTGTATTCCTGGTTCGCCGCTTCTTTCGGAATTGGTGGAACTTGCAGGGCTATTCGAGAACTTACATACGTGCCTTGGACGGTTGGCAATGGAATCCGAAACGCCTTTCCGCAACGATTGGCAATGCCAACGATGATAATGCGGTGGCGAGTTTGCGGCACTCTGTACTTCTCGAACCGATAGAGGTGCGCCGACACATTGTACCCGCCCCCTGCCCTTTGCAAATCCGCGAGGATTCGGCGTAGCGACTTGCCGTTGTCCGCACTGCTCAGGCCACTCACATTTTCGGCTACGAAGAACAACGGATCAAACTTATCCAAAATCCTCACACCGTACGTGTACAGTGGACCAAATGCTCCTTCAAAGCCCTTTTTCTCACCGACATGACTGAAATCGTTACAGGGGAATCCATAGGCGAAAACATCGATGGGAGTCAGGCTCGATAGCGTGAGGTTTTTCACATCTACACACTGAACGGTTTCTGGCTGATCGGGGCAAATATTCCGGCGATAAGTATTGCAACTATCTGAATCGTAATCAGAGGACCATGCATGGTGCAAACGATAGGTCTTGCCCCTGGAACTCACCCTTGCTTGGGTGGCACCAAGCGCCAGCCCGCCGGGCCCACAAAACAGCTCTCCAAATCGCAGAATCTCAGGAATTTGGAATGGGGCTTTCACGGGTATATGTATACAGCCGCTCAAGAGCAAAAGCAATCACACTCTTACGACTCGACCAATGCAACCGAAGTCGCGTATTGACGCTTTGTCGCACCTCCCTGCCCCCCTCTTGACTTGCCTGCCAAAAATAAGCTAATTAAGAACTTAGCCGGCGGGAAGTCGGTCTAATGTCTGGCGGGTGTAGAGTGATTGCGACGCCCGGGGCGGGCTCGCAATGACGTGGTGTGGCGACGCCCTTCGACAAGCTCAGGGTGACGTCGCATATTGTGAACCGACAGACTCGGCAAAAGTTGTAAAGGAACATCGCGCAAGGAGATGCGTAGATAGTAAGCGAGGAAAGATTGCGACGTCGCGCCGTCCTTCGACAGGCTCAGGCTGACGGCGCTCCTCGCAATGACTCAATTTGTCGTGTCTCGACTACGCTCGAGACGTCGAGGTGCGAAGCCCGAAGGAAGATAGGCCCCAGATTTCACTGGGGTGACAAAGTGGGAGATGATTGCAATACCAAGGTCGGTCACGAACAGCGTGGCGGCCGAAACGGATAGATCTGGAGGCAGGAATGAGACTCAGCGACCGGATGCAAAGTAATATCGTGATACTTCAGCCCAAAGGGAAGATCATGGGCGGTCCGGATACAACGTTACTCCATGACAAACTGCACGAGTATATCGAGCAGAACAAGCGGCAGGTGGTGATCGATCTGGCCGATGTCGACTGGATGAACTCGACCGGGCTGGGAATCCTGATTGCGGGGTATACTACTCTTCGCAACAATCAGGGCGAACTCAAACTGGCCAATGTGACCGACAAGATTCAGTCGCTTTTGACCATCACCAAGCTGGTGTCGGTGTTTGAGGCGTATGATTCGGTCGACGAGGCGATTGCCAGCTTTTCCAAGCCATGATCACAAATAGAAAATAATCTTCGGTTTACCACAGGCGGACGGCCATCGTCTGCCTGTTTTTTTGGAGCGACACACCTATGGACAAACCGGTCATCACCGGCGACACGATCGTGATTCCATCTGATCAGGAGTTTTTGTCCGATATCGACTCATTTGTCGAAGGCACACTCCGGGGGCTGGGGATCGCCGAATCGGTCGTAGCCGATATCGCCATATCGGTTTCGGAACTGGTCAACAATGCCATTGTCCACGGCAACAAGTTCGCGCGTGAGAAAAAAGTCACGGTGAAATTGGCGCATGGCAACGGTTCGTTGACGGTTTCGGTTACCGATCAGGGGACGGGATTCGATCCCGGCCATGTGCCCGATCCGCTGGCGCAGGAAAATCTGCTCAAGGAAGTCGGGCGGGGTATTTTCATTGTGCGGCAGTTGATGGACAAAGTCGATATCACTGCCTCACCGCACGGCACCACGATCGCGATCACCAAGTCTATCTGATCAGATCCGTCGATTGCAGGAACGGATATCATGACACTTGGCCTTTATAAGACCATCCTATTCTTCCTCTCGGGCGGCCTATTGCTGTTTTTGGCCATCACGATCGCCCGGGACAATTTCACCAACCGACTCAATCGGCTGGCGGGTCTTATGCTGGCTATGGCGGGGCTTGGCCCGCTGGCGATGGCGCTATCAAGTTATGTCTCGCCGGTTGGATCACCACCGACGGCCCAAGATTCGGCACTATATAATCTGTATGTGCTGTGGGAGTTCTTCTTCCCCGCTCTGCTTTTGTTTTCTTGGTCGTTCCCGGCCGATCGAACGAAAGATATCGGGCGCGGAAAGATTGTCTACCTGCTCTTTTTGCCGCAGATCATTCATCTGGTGATTCTGCTTTTTTATCCGCAGATCGCACGCACGCTTGAGTCGATGACCTCCGGGTCGGCGGCTGAAGGATTCACCGGCCTGCTTATCAAGCCGTTTACATATATCCTTGGCAAAGTTGTGCTTGTGCTTGGAATAGCGCGGGCGTATGAGTCGCAGATTTTCAGTGTGGTGAATACGCTCTATACCGCGGCCGCAGTCTACTTTTTGGAATCCGGCGCCCGCGTGATTACCAATCCCCGATTGGCGGCACAGACGAGAGCAGTGTTGTGGGCGGCTCGCACTGGGCTGGGGCTGTATCTTGTGGCGCTGGCGGTCAAGTTTCTCTGGCTCTCCCCTGATGCGGCTCCGTATGTCAGCGCACTGGTGCTAAGCGCCTGTGTGCTCGGGACGGGACTTGTGGCGTACGCGGTGATCAGGCATCAGTTTTTGGACGTTCGGACAGTACTGCGGCAGACACTGATCTACACGTTTGCATCGGCTCTGCTGGTGGCAGTGTATATAGCACTGGCGTTCCGAAGCCGCGACTGGTTGACGCCAGTCTTTGGCGACAGCGCGGAGATAGTCAGTTATGTATTCATTGTCATTCTACTGCTCTTGTTCCAGCCGATGGCGACGGCGATAGATAATGTTATTCGCTCGATGTTTATGCGTACCCGGTCGGATCACCGGAATATTATTGAGCGGTTTTCCCGACAAGTAATCTCGCAGTTCGATCCTTCGGAACTTCGCAAGACCATCGAGGAGACGCTCAAGACGGCGCTACTGGTTGAGAAAGTGTATTTCGTGCTGTTTGACGATACCGTCGCCGAGTATGCTATTTTACAAAGCGAAGATTATGGTAAGCGGACAGTGCTCGACCGGGAGGATCTGTTGCTTCGCGGTATCAATCAACTCGACTCGCCGACGCCGTTTTCGACACTCTCGGAGTACCGTGACGGTTCCGAGCTCGGGAATATACTGGACGATTTGGACACCAAGCTCATTCTGCCGATGAAGGACTCTAAACATTTGCTTGGATTTCTGGCACTCACCGGAAAAGTTGCGGGGTATCGGTACACGCCCGAAGACTACAACATGCTCGGTACGCTTTCAAACCAGATGGTGACGGCGCTCACCAACGCCCGACTGTATGTCGATTCGCTTGAGCGGGCGCGCCTTCAGGAAGAAGTCACGATGGCCCGGCAGATTCAGCTTGATCTACTGCCGGACAAGCCGCCGTCGCTAAAGTCATTTCAGATTGCGGCGCAGTCGATGCCGTCGCGGACAGTCGGTGGTGACTTTTATGATTTCATCCCGATTGAGGCCAATAAGCGGCTGGGGATTGTGATCGCCGATGCCTCTGGCAAGGGAATGCCGGCGGCGCTTTTGATCGCACAAATTCAGGCGATTATCCGAAGCGAGGTGAATAACGGAAATCCGATCCCGACAATAATGCGAAACATGAATAAGCAGGTTTGCCTGAGTACGTCGCTGGAGAAATATGTGACGCTCTTCTATGGCGAACTCAATCTGGAGACCGGTCAGTTTCAATATTCCAACGCCGGGCACAACTATCCAGTGCTGGCCAGGGAAAACGGCGAAGTCGAGTTACTTATCACCGGCGGACCGATCATTGGGGCGTTTGCGCATCTTGAGTATCAGGCGGCTGAAACTGTCATCAAGCCGAGCGACACCCTCTTTTTGTATACTGACGGTCTGTCTGAGGCAATGAACCCCACCGGTGAGGAATTCGGCGACGTCCGGATTCGCGAACACATTTGCAGTGCCCGTCACTTGCCGCCGCATGAGCTTATGGGACACATGCTCACTCGCGTTAAAGAATTTGACCCGACCACTCCGCCGCAGGACGACACGACGGTGATCACATTGAAAATGATAAATGGGGCGGGCTGACCGTGAGCGAGGATTTCAGCCGGTTCGATCCGGCTAAACTATTTGCTTTCAAGAATGCGCATTCCGGTTACCGTTACTGTCCCCGGTGCGCCACCGATCTTAAAGAACGGGAAATCGACGGCCATCGCCGTTTGCAATGCCCCGATCCCGAATGCGGTTTTATTTTCTACCAGAACCCTGTCCCGGCCGCTGGTGCCATAGTGGAAGAAGGCGGCAGGATTCTCATGGTCAAAAGGGCGCACCCACCGGCAATCGGTGATTGGTGTTTTCCGGCCGGGTTTATGGAATGGCAGGAACATCCGGCGCAAACCGCGGTACGGGAAGTCGGTGAAGAAACCGGGCTGAAGATAGAATTGGTACGGTTCTTTGAAGTCTATTCCGGTAACGACGATCCTCGCGCCAACGCCGTGCTGGTGCTGTATCTCGCCCGCGCGGTCGGGGGTGAACTGCGGGCGGCCGATGATGCGCTCGAGGTCGCGTACTTTGAGCCGCATGACACCCCGAGCAATATCGCCTTTGAAGCGCACCGACAGGCGATAGCCGACTATCGCAAACTGATTTCGGGTCGATAATCTCATGGTTGTGCCAAACGAACTCTCTTGTTGACGATTGGGTATAAACTTCTGTTGCTTCTCCCTTGATATGAAGACTACGATTCAGATATGTCTTTGCGCCACGGTAGTTCTTTGCTGTGCTCTCGGTGTTCCGATGGCGCAAACACCGTACAAGGAATTTCGGCGAACGACTGAACTCGAGCGGTTCTTCACACTGAGCGGCGATAAAAGCGGCACGCTGGTGATTACCTCCCCCCTTTTGACCGCGCCGGTGCTGACCTCTGTTCCGCCTCAAGATTCCGTCCCATCCGATACCGCACTTGTTCTTGGCAATGGCGTGACATTTCATGCCAATCGATTGACCGCCGGCAATCGGGACTTTCTCTTTAGCGATATTGTAGATATCCGAATTGAGAATTGGCATGATACGTCCGTGGTGGTCTTTTTCACCAGTACCGATTCGAGCCGTGCGATCACCAAGCTCAGGCAAGGGAATATCGTGTCCGCTTTCGCTCCCGTTGTTGTCGACAGTGGTCAATTTGTGCGCGGAAGTGTTTTCACGGTTACCGGAGACATATCGATA
>JBGAWZ010000451.1:0-2430 GCA_044227335.1 Candidatus Zixiibacteriota bacterium
GTCGGGACCCTTGCGGTCCCGACATCTTCATTTCAGCAAATTGTCGGGACCATAAAGGTCCCGACCTACAAGATACTGGGAATTTGGATGCGCACTGCTACGCGGTGTGTACTCGCGAGTGATTCATCAGCCAGCCGCGGGGCGGGTGGCCACCCAATGTCGGGTAGTCGGCGCTCCGCGAGCGGAGCTTGCCAGCCCGACCTGTAAGATTGAATTGTCCCCTACGGGCAATTAGGGAAGACCGACGACGGATTAATATACAACTTGTCGATCAGGGCGCTCAGATCAGAAATATCGATCACTTCATCAACCGAGGCGTCGATGTTGGCCTCTTTGTTGCACGCCAGCGGCGACAGCGAGATATACAGATGGTCGATCAACGCCGTCAAATCTGAAATATCTACAGACTGATCAAGGGAATTGTCAGCATTTCCGCGTGTGCCAATACAACAGCTCGGTCCCGTACCAATGGTCACCGACGGCGACTGTATCTCCGGCGTAAACGAGAAGCAACTCGTAGTGATGGACGCCGGTGTGTTATTAACCGGTGCAAGCGACACTGGATTGGATGGCCCGCTGGCGCCCGGCGGAATGTGCAGGATTAGTTTCAAGACAGGACCGTCGCCGGGGGGGAGGTCCGCTTCGGCGCCGGCTTCGAGAGTGAACGCAATCTTTCCGTGCGTTGGATCGAACACAGAGTAGAATTTGTTTTGAAAATAATCGGTGCGCAGGCCGGTGGTACTGACCGCCACATAGGTCATGTTATACGGTCCCGCCCAGTTGAGCGGGATCGTGATAGTCCTCAGGGGTTGGTGGTTTTTCACACTGATTGGAATTGTAATATTGGAATTGGCACTGGCAAAAAGTGAATCACCTCGCACAGTATCAATATCGGATACCTGCACCTGGCCAAAGATATACAGCTGACCCTCGATGTTTGAGCCGTAGACATTTCCGCTGGCAGTGTGAGGGAACACGCCCCAGCAACCGTTGAAATTGGCCGTGTTGCTCGCGGGGTAGGTGTCAAAGTACGAGAGAACAGGCAAAGTGTCCGGATTGGAAACATCGATCACATATGTCCCCGACTCATAATGGGAGAGATACATCCGATTCCCCTGAATGTGCGCATTATGAGTCAGATTGCTGGGGGCCAAAAATTGTGATGTCATCTGGATGTTCGCCAGATTCTGAATGTCCCAGAACTTAATGGTCTTGTTGGCCGTCTCTTCAGTCGTCGCCACGTAGTGCTTGTCCATCGTCGGCCAGATATTGTGAACGTAGCCGCCAGATGGAATCGTCACTTTAGCCAGCAGGACTCCCGCCGTCTTCACCGCCATATTCCAGATGGAAAATGCGTGGTTGTTCCCCTCGGCGGCGTAGACAGTGTCGTTGTGAGCGAAGATGTCGTGCAGGTCGCCAGTGACCGTGGTCGACACCTCGACTGGATTGGTGGGATTGGCGAGGTTGATTGCACGAAAGCCGGAGTAGTTCTGCTTTACCGCGTACAGGTACCCTTTGACAGTATCGATCGAAATATTGTGCGAGCGGATGTCGCTACCGGTGGTGAAAGACTTTATGTAATGTACACTATCCGGTAGATAGTGCAGATCGATAATCATGATTCCCTGGTTGGTGCCGGTACACTCTGATGAGGCGTAACAATACCCTTGATAGGTTTTGATGTCCCGCCAATAAGCGCCGCCGCAGACGGCTCCCTGCGGGCCGGGGACTACTTTCACCACTGTCCACGTGGAGGTATTGACAAAGGCGATACCATCAAAGCAGCCCATAATGGCGTATTCGGTGCCACTTGCATCTCGCCACCCCCAGCAGTCCGATCCGCCAAACGTGCCGAATTGGAAGACCTTTAGCGGGCAAAGCGCGGCTGTGGGGTTTCCATCTGGCTGAGCGAAGACCATCGAAGTCGCGATCGTGGAATCTCCATCTACATACTTCCCTTCGCTGTCCGGCGTGTAGACTTTGGTTACCCAATCGGGTGTCTCCATCGGTATTGCCAGGACAAGGCAAGGGAGAAGGCAGGTGGCCATCACAAACATAAGGGTGTTCAGGGCTTTCGTTGTCCGCGACATTGATCTCTCCGGGCTTTGGGCGTTGTTTGTCCTACCTGTCAGACGTGTAACAAGTAATGTCTTGTGAGGGTTTCACTTACAAGATACCTATTTGGCTAAATCTGTCAATTAAATAGATGTTTCGGGTCCAATTTGGCCCCTTTCGCGGATTCCCCCCGGCCTTTTTCACAAAAATACTTGACACCTGAACAAATGTTCAGTATCCTACGTATACAGCCGATAGACAAGGAAAGCCCGAAAGGAAACAACTCATGCAGAATCTGAACTTTGAATTTGTAGCGGACGGCCCCAAGGCCGGCGGGAGCGCGACGGCGTCCCCACTGCATTTGTACAGCGGAAT
>JBGAWZ010000452.1:0-2427 GCA_044227335.1 Candidatus Zixiibacteriota bacterium
GTGGATCAACAGTCTTCAATCTGGGAGGCTCACCGCGCGGCGCGGCAAATACTACGTATACGCTGACTACGCCGCAGACAGTCAACGCCGGTGCGTCTGTTAAAATCAGCATCACCGACTTTAGGACAAAAAACAACTCCGGTGGCGGCCCGAGCGCAAACATGAACAATGTACCTTTCACCATCACACTGTCGGGTGGATTGATACTCGTTTTCTCGACCGATGCAAACTGCAACTGAAACAAGTATGCGAAACTCTCGCGGTTTTACATTTGTAGAATTGGTCATTGTGATCATTGTCCTGGGAATCATCTCAGGGGTCGCCCTCCAAAAGATGGGCAGTGCAATTTCGACTGCTCAGACCGAGCAGACTAAAGCCGAACTGGAGAATCTCTCATATGCCATCACCGGGAATCCCTCAACATATGCCCAGGGTTCGCGCGGCGATTTTGGATATGTCGGCGATGTTGGCGCGCTCCCACCCGATGTCAATGCCTTGTATTCGAACCCCGGCGGCTACGCGACCTGGAACGGGCCGTATATTGAGCGTGGCATCAAAAGCACCGATTTCTCCACCGATGCCTGGGGGAGCACTTATGTCATTACCGGAACAACATTGCGGTCGACGGGATCGGGTAGCAATATCGACCGGCAGTTTGCCGCCAGCGCCGGCGCCCTGACGTCGGACACTATTACCGGATATATTCTTGATGCGAACCAAACCCGACCGGGCGCGGTGTACAAAGACTCACTTAAGATTCTGCTTACCTACCCCAACGGGAGCGGTAGTGCAACAACTGCCACTGTCTACCCCGACAAGAACGGTAAATTCACATTTGGGAATGTGCCGATAGGATACCGAACGCTGCGAGTGATTTTCACGCCTATGACCGACACGTTATCGGTGCCGATCACCGTGTATCCCGGGAAAACGGCCAGAGCCGACATCACCTTCCCCGCCGACTTGTTCTGACCAATTTTACTCTTTAATCGTCAACAGAATTCCCCGCTTCCTGAGTAGCGGCAGAAAAACCGAAGGACTCACCGCAACCTCCTGCGGATTGACACCTCGTTCTTTGATCTGTCCCGCCGCGGCCATCCAGGCTATGATCGCCGCTGGAAAAGCAGTAGTGCGCATCATTGCGGTCAGGCCAGTCTTGGCGTCCTGGCGATCAAGTATTTCGTAAGTGATCGTTTTGGCTTTCCCCTCTTTGGTTCCTTCAATGGCAACGCGGACTAAGACCAGATCCGGATCATCAAAAGTCAGATTCTGATCGAGCACTGCTTTGAGAACAGCCCGCGGCTCGACCATCTGGCCGGCTACACTAACCTGTTTTCTGGAAGCGAGACCGATTTCAAGCATCGTTCGAAACAACTGACAGTGCCCCGGATAGCGAATTGTTTTGTAATCAAGAAAATCGACTTTCCCTGCGTACGTTTCGGGAAGCGTTGAAGTCCCGCCGGAGGTATAAAACGCTTCAAGCGCTCCCACGCCGTCGAATTCAAGCGATTCGATTTCGGTCATCGGGTTGACAGTCTTTTTGCGGCCACCTTCGAGTATCACGCACGGCTCCCAGTACTCGTTGATAAGCCCCTCGGCGCTGAACACCATCTGGTAATTCAGCGGCGGGCGGGGTGATTGCGGCAAACCGCCGACTCGGATCTTCACTGACTGGGCCTTGTCTACCTTGGAAATTCCGTCGGCCACCATTACAGAGACCATTCCCGGGGCGAGTCCGCAATCGGGGACAACAATCACGCCGGCCTTTTCGGCCTCGGCATTCATCCCCATCTGAGTTGCAACCGTGTCGTTGTTTCCACCCAGATCGACCAGGTGACAACCCGTTTTGATTGCTGACCTTGTCAGACCGGGATTGTATTTGTAGGTAACGCACGATACCGCCGCCTGGTATCCGCTCAGGACTTTTGCAACTGCCGTTTCGTCCCCGGCGTCGAGTCCGGCGCTGACTGCTTTGCCGTCGCCATATTTTTCCGCTACCGACTTGGCAAGTTGCGGGTCGATATCGAATACGCCAACTTCGGTGACATCGTTGGCACGCGCTAAATCAAAAACCGCCGCCCGTCCCATCAGGCCGGCGCCAATTACCGCTAATTTCATATGATCTGTTACTCCTTCTTTGGTACGGCCCGTAATATATGGATCGGACTGCCCAAGAAAAGCGGTTTGTGCGCGTGTCGGCAATCGCTCCATCAAAGTGCAGATTTGCCGATAATAAGAGATAAGAGGCAGGAATCAGATGACAACACCGTCCAAGCCAAGTATATCGCTCCAAAAACCGGAGACCAGCGCCGATCTATCAGCCGACTACGAGACCTGGCAAAAGATCCGGCCGTACATCGGCCATTGCCTGACGCTTAACCATGAACTTAACAATGCCCTGACCGCCCTGTTGGGATATCTGGAAAT
>JBGAWZ010000021.1:0-11164 GCA_044227335.1 Candidatus Zixiibacteriota bacterium
GAGGGTGCCTGATCGGTGAGGTTGAACTGAATTGAATCCCCGGGAGTCGGAAAGATTCGTCGCCAGTGGGCGCCGCCGTCTCGCGAGGCCAAAAATGCGCCGGCAAAGGCGGTAAAAAACATCCAGTTTGTGCCGTTGTTTAAGTAGGTGTTGGTGTCGCGCGCGCCGGTTATGTCGTAAATCGTCCGGTCTCCCCCCCACACAAAGGGGATATTCAGATCGCCACTTCCGAAATCAATCTGAGTCCAGTTGGAGCCGTTGTTGTCGGTGTACGTGACGCCGTCGGACATTGTAGCCAGCGAAGTACCAATCGATTCTTCGTGGTTGGATGCGATCCAAAACCGGTTGACGATCGGGCACATCGCCGAGACATTGTCGCTGGGTAGGCCGTTGGTCGAATTGTACTGTAACCAGGTCGCGCCATTATCCATCGAAAACTGGACACCCTTGCCGGTAGCCAACCAGACGATTGTGTCTGTGCCAGAAACGGAAACCGCAATATCGATGGCGACGGTTGACTTAAGACCTGTGTTAGGCGGAGCGGCAATTTTGTAGGTTGACGCCGGTTGGGCCAGAACGCCGCCGGAGAGCGCACAGACTATCAGGACAGCCCAAATACGTCGAATCACGAATCACCTGTGTTTGTTGGGGGATTGAACTTCATTGTGTTTTGTAACTGACGACCACGCCAGTCTCCTTGTGCAAACAGCGGCACGAAGAACTCGGGCGACGGCGGTCAGGTCACGCCTTAAGATAATTGCTTGGGGCGAGGCGGGCAACACAATAAGACATCGCATTTCGGGCTGTCGACAATTACATTGACAGGCGTGCAACTCCCCGCTATATACGCGTGTATAATCGTGGCACTCAAACGGATAAACTGCAGTAGCATGAAAATCCATCGAATCGTCATCGCAATCCCTCTTCTCTTCGGTCTTTCCCTTGCGCTCTTGTCGCCCGGATGCGACAAATTGATTACCGAAGTAAACAACATAACGCTCATCGATACTACCCTTGGCAAGGAATGCAAGGCTTGCCACACCGACAAGGACGATCAGCTGATCGTCATCCCGAAAGGTCAATGGGAGAACTCGGCCCATGCAAATGCCTCCCTTCTTGAGTACCCGATCCGGTTGAACGGTCAGCTTAAGACTGCAACTGCCTGCGGGCCATCGTGCCACTCCGGCGATGCCTATGTCGATTCGGTTCTGACCGGCCATGTCTCCGACACTACGAAGCCATCGGTGATCAATTGCTACACCTGCCATCTCCCTCATTCGGTGCCCACCGATGCCGGATCGCTTGATTCGCTTCGAGGTATTTCGCTGGCGGTAACGTTGGCGGACGGAGAATCGAAGTATTTGCGGGATGGGATCGGCGGCATTGGCCGCTTTGGCAAGTCCACGATGTGTGCAAATTGCCACCGGGCAACCGGCGCGCCGCCGAGTCAAACAACAACCAGTGACATTACCCTCACAACCAATTTCGGCCCGCATTACAGTGCCCAAGCAGACGTTCTTAACGGCACGGCCGGCTTCAAATTCGACACCGCTACGATTCCTACTCCACACAAGGCCGGGTCAGTCGACGGGTGTATTGATTGCCACTTCGGAAAAGGACGTGGGTACGATTTGGGCGAACATACGTTTCGACTGCAGTATCATGGCGCGGCGCAAGACACGACCCCCTATCTGGCAAATTGCACTGCCGCGGGTTGTCATCTGAACGCCTCGGCGTCGAACTTCTTTGCCGTGGGTACGGACCAAGCGCCCGCGTCCACAGCGCGCGGCGATTCGATCAGGCAGTTCGCAAACACGCTTCGCTCTTTGCTTGAAAGTTCATTCATACTCAATCCCGACGATACGGCGGGCACGATGTACACGGTGGGAGATATCCTTCCGGCCGACGGCGCCAAGATTCTGTATAATTATCTTTTGTATCGTCACGACGGTTCACGAGGAATCCACAATCCACCGCTTATGAATTATCTGCTCAAGCGTTCACTTGTACAATGGGATTCGATTCCGCCGCGGGCGGACTTTGTGATTTCTGACAATGACGTCTGTGTGGGCGACCCGATTACGTTTACTAACCGGACGAGGTTCACTTACCACAGTTCGGAGTGGACATTTGGCGGAGGCGGAAGTAGTACTGTGACATCCCCAGTTTACAGCTATGCCGCGGCCGGGATTTACTCCGTTACGCTCAAGGCAATTAATGATACCACGAACGAGAATAGTTCAGCTACAAAAGCCAACGCAATAACTGTGCACGGGCCGCTGACCGCGCGGATTTTTGTCAGCACTCCCATTGTCTGTTATAACGGGTCGGTTACTCTGGTTGATTCGTCGGACGGGGTCCCGAGCTCTTCACAGTGGCATTTTATCGTGGCCGATTCGACATATTCCGGCCGTACGGTTAGCTTTGATCCGGTCAAAGTGGGAGCAGATTCAGTACTGGTGATGTTAAGGTCATTCAATAATTGTACACCAGGCGGCGATAGTGTGCTGGAATATGTGAAGTACTCCGCCGACACTACTCCGGTCGCAAACTTTGGCTGGTTACAACCAATAGTAGATACGAGCACAGTTGTGCAGTTCGAAGATAGTAGTACCGGCCCGCCACGTAGCTGGGAGTGGACGTTTAATGTAGGTCAGGCGGATTCCTCAAAGAGCACACTACAAAACCCGACGTATCAATTCCATGTTGTTGGAACATGGCAGGTGCGGCTGAAGGTTACTAATCCGTGCGGTACAAACTCCAAGTTGATTTCGATCTCGGTAGGAGCAGGAAGCGCTTCGCCGGCTGAGATTACTCCAAGCTTGGGACAGAAAAGTGGCAAATAGCTGGCTCTGACATCATATTGTAAAAAAAGCCCACCGCTGAGCGGTGGGCTTTTTGTTTGGTGAAATCTGATGACGAGCGATTTGGTCGCGTCTACTTCAGTTCGGCTTTGAACTTCTTCGTCAAGGCCGGGACGATTTCGAAAAGGTCCCCGACGATTCCGTAAGTTGAGACATTGAAAATCGGCGCGTCTTTATCTTTGTTGATCGCAACGATTGTCTGCGAGGTCTGCATTCCCACCAAATGCTGAATCGCGCCGGATACTCCGACTGCCACATAGAGTTTGGGATTGACCGTGCGGCCGGTCTGACCAACCTGATGCTGATAGGGCATCCAGCCGGCATCGACTACCGCGCGCGAGGCGCCCAGCGCGGCATGGAGGGAATCGGCTAATTCCTGAACGAGCGGGACATTTTCTGGTCCCTTGATGCCACGACCAGCCGAGACGATCGTGTCGGCCTCGGCCAGATTGGCCGAACCGCCACCACCGCTTTTGGCTTCGAGAACTGATGTGCGCGAGACAAAACAGGACGAATCAACAGATGCTGGCACGACTGTTCCCGCGCCGGATTTGGACTCGGCGAAAATTTTCGGTCGAACAGTCACAAAGAACGGTCCGCCCTGAGCGGAGAGTTTGGTAATGACCGAGCCGCCGAAGTTCGGACGAGTCACAACGAGTTGACCCGATTCAAGCGCGAGTGAGGTGATATCAGAGGCCATCGCGCCGCCGTGGCGCGCGGCCAAACGGCTGGTCAGCGCCTTGCCGTGGAAAGTCGCCGGAGCGAACACCGCATCGGGCTTGTGCGAGTCGATCAGCGATCCAATCACCTTGGCGTAGACTTCTTCGTTCACGAATTTGAGCGCTGGATTGGAAACGGCGAGCACTGAGCCACCGCCGCGGGCGGCTAATTCTCCGGCGGCAGAAGCGGCGTCTTCGGCCAAAATCGCGGTGCTGATTTCGGCGCCGATAGATTGAGCGGCCGTTAAGACCTCAAAGGAAGGTGAGGTTGGGTGTCCGTCTTTTTGAAATGCTATGACGAGTAGTTTCATTTTTCACTCCGGGTTTACGACAGGCGGGGAATATATGGACCGAATCGTCGGTGGGCAATTATTTTCCGGCAATGGCCGACCAGGCCTTGCCGGTCACAACTGGTGTCGGCGAGGGTTCAATACCGAGGTGTATTTTTACATACTCGGAAAAAATGCGCTCGATATCGGCGATCGTGAGCACTTGCATCAGTTGTCCGCGTAGTTCGTTGGCGCCGTGGAATCCTTTTACATACCATCCCAAATACCGGCGCATCATGCGGGCGCCGCGCTCTTCGCCGAACTCTTCGGCCATCAGTTGGGCGTGAAATCGGGCGGTATCGATTTTGGCAACTGGTTCGGGCTCGCCGATATCTTCCCCCCGCTCCAGAAATGCCCGCATTTGCGCAAAAACAAACGGATTGCCAAGGGCCGCGCGACCAAGCATCACGGCATCGCAACCCGTTTCATCGAGTACTTGCCTGGCATCTTCGGGAGTGAGAATATCGCCGTTGCCTATTACCGGGATGGTCTTGACTGCCTCTTTGAGTTGTTTTATCGCCGCCCAGTCCGCCTTGCCGGCGTACCCTTTGGCGCGGCTTCGGGCGTGGAGCGTGATCGCTTTTGCTCCGACTCGCTCAGCCATTTGGCCGACCTCGCAAAAGACGGGCGTGCAGTCGTCCCAGCCGGTCCGCATTTTGACTGTGACAGGGGTCTTCCCTGCTCCCTGAACAACAGCAGTGACTATCTCTTCTGTCAGATTTAAGTCTTTCAGGACAGCCGCTCCGCCATTCTTGTTGACTACTTTTTTGACCGGGCAACCAAAGTTGATATCGATCAGATCGGGCGAAAATCGCTCTGAGGTAATCCGGGCGGCCTGCTCCATAACTTCTGGGGACGATCCAAACAATTGTATGCCAACAGGTTGTTCGTCGGCCTTAAAGCGCATCATCGCGAACGTGTGTTCCTGATCTCGAATAATCGCCTCGGAGGAGACCATCTCAGTATAGGTCATTGTAGCTCCGGCCCGGGCCGCTAGCACCCGAAATGGCCGGTTTGAGACTCCCGCCAGGGGGGCCAAAAGGACCTGACCGTCGAGGTTTAGGTTTCCAATCCGCATGCCGACAATATAACCGAATAGCCCCTGCAGAACAAGCACGGGTCGGAATCCCCTTCTGGGGACAGGTTTGTTAAGAATGGAAATAATGGATCGACTTTTTTGAAAGGATGCCGGTATGGCTGAGATCGTCGTCAAGTACGAAGACAAAGTGATCGAGCGAGTGGTCACTGAGAAGAAACGAATCAGCATAGGACGAACCAACGATAACGATATCGTGCTGGAAAATCGCGGCGTGTCGCGCAAACATGCCATGATTGAGTTCAACAACAACGCCGCGGTGATTATCGACAATGAGTCGCTCAACGGCACATTCGTGAACAACCGCAAGATTACCGAAGAGATTCTTCGCGATAACGACACGATCACGATCGGCAAGTACGCGTTGGTCTACCACTGCGAAGCCTCGGCCGCGGCGTCCGGCGACGACCGTCAGACAATGGACGGCACGATGGTACTTAATACCAAGCGCCAGCGCGACCTGATTGAAAACGACAAGATGGAGCGCCAGATAGTCGCGAAGTACGGCGGCTCGGTGCTGATCGGCGAGGAAAACGCGGAGTTCGCCGAATACAAACTGGATCGCGAAGTAACCACTATCGGCAAGGCGAAATTTGTGCATATCAAGGCGCAGGGATTTTTCCTTTCCGGGATTCAGGCGAAGATCACCAACGAGAATCAGACTTTTTGCCTGATAAATCTGGGAAGCCAGAAACGAGTTTTGGTCAACGGCGAACCGACCAGCCGGTGTGTGCTCAAAAACGGCGATATCATCACGGTCGGCAAATCGACCTATAAGTTTGTCGAAGGCCGGAACTAATGCGGCTGGCGCTCTTGTCCGACATCCACGCCAATCTTGAAGCGCTGACCGCCGTATTTCGCGATATCGAAAGCCAACAGGTCGATCAGGTCATCTGCCTGGGCGATGTGGTCGGATATGGATCCGATCCGGTCGCCTGCCTTGATTTGATCGAAAAGAATTGCCGGGTTCGACTGATGGGCAACCATGAGAGTGCGGCTCTCGGCCGTATGAACGATCAGGCGCTGAACGACGCCGCCCGTTCGTCGATGGAATGGACACGGAAGCAACTCGATGACCGACTGATAGCCATGATCGAGCGATTTGAGATGCAAAAGCGCGCGGCCGATCTGCAATTTGTGCATGCCTCTCCCTTTGAACCGGAAAACTGGCACTACATCCTCACTCCCAAGGCGGCCGCCAAGGCGTTCGACGCTACCGACGCATTTATCTGTTTCTTCGGGCATAGTCATCTGCCGACCATTTTTTCAATCGGCGAGGATCAGAAAGTGCGCTCGCGGTTCGGCCATGATTTCCAGCCGCTGGACGAAAACCGTTACTTGGTGAACGTCGGTTCGGTGGGACAACCCCGCGATGATGACCCGAGATCATGTTACGTGATTTACGATGCTGACACGGTTGACGTCTACTACCGCCGGGTCGAGTATGATTTCACTGTTACCCAGAGAAAAATGGCAGAGGTCAACGCCCCTGCTTTGCTCATAGAGAGAATTGCAATAGGACGTTAGGGAGTGAGCGTATGTTAAGCCGATATTCCTCGTATATACTGTGTTTGTTGGTCGCGGTCTTTGCGGCGGTGCTCTACATCAACGGCTTCGGGCCACTGGACAAAGTTGAGCGCAATATCAACGACTTGCTTGTGAAGATTGCGGCCAGCGAAGATATGCCTCAGAACGTGGCAATCGTCAGTATCGACGCCCGCTCTCAAACACAGTTCGGCAAGTGGCCCTGGAATCGCGATCTGGTAGCAGACTTGATTGCCGCAGTCGGAACCGCCGAGCCGGGTGTTGTCGCGCTGGACTTCCCGCTCTCTGAAGATGGCGCGCAAGATTCGGCCGGATTCAATGATATTCTGGCCAGTCAACTGGCGTGGGTGGATAAGACCGTCCTCTCGTACGACATCGCCACCGCTCCGTACAAAAGCAACAAGACGGCTAATCCGAAATTTCTGTTCAAAAATTCAGTCTCGGTATCCAATCTGCTCGGCGATCTGGGCGGCGGAGCCGGGGTAAACGCCCGCAAGGTGTTTTTGCCCGCCGAAAAGCTGTTGGCATCGCAAGATCAACTCGGGTTCAATCTGGAATTTCCCGACGACGATATGGTCCTGCGTCATCAGCCGCTCTACATGAATTTCGACGGGTACTACTATCCGTCGCTGGCACTTCGCTCGGCGGCTGTCTATCTCGGAGTATCGACCGATCAGATTAAGATCGAGGACGGCAAGGCAGTATCGCTCG
Organism: Candidatus Zixiibacteriota bacterium; assembly: GCA_044227335.1. Classification (GTDB taxonomy): domain Bacteria; phylum Zixibacteria; class MSB-5A5; order GN15; family FEB-12; genus JACRAV01. The sequence goes on from JBGAWZ010000021.1 coordinate 7,265, forward strand.
GTGGCAAGCGGACAGTTCCGATCAACGACAACGGACAGTACTTTATTTCATTTGGCAGAGGTCAGTCAATACCGACTTTCTCGGCCTCCGAAGTACTGGCTAAAGGATTTGACCTAAATCGGCTCAAAGGGAAAGCGGTTGTCGTAGCAGTAGACGATCCGTCGAACGACGACACCTACGCTACCAATGTCGGATCAAGTGTCTCCAGTTCCGTGGTAAAAGCTACCGTGCTGGATAATATCATCAATCAACGGATGATCAATATCAACAGCGCTACTTCGGGGCTGATTCTCCTTGTCATGTTTGCGCTTGGCGCCGCCGCATCGCTGTTGTTGCCGCGTCTGGCGCCGGTCCACCGGCTACTGACAGTGGGTGGGTGTATGGTAGTCCTGCTCAATATTGGCTACCTCCAGTTGACACAATTCAACCAGCTCCCCAATACGATTTACCTGGGATTTGAGCTCCTTCTGCTGATGATTGCGGCGCCGCTACTTGATTCGCCGCTGTTAACGGGAATCGCGCCGGTCGCTCACAAGACGGAGAAGCACCCCCTTAAGACGAAGATTCGAAAAGACTCATCTCCTCAGCCGGAGCCGGCAGTTCGAGCTATTCGGTCGTCTTCGGGCGATCCGGAGAATCTCGCCACTGCCGCATTGTCCTCGGACGCCTCAGGTTCAGGAAAGACCCGGGCTTTGGCTGAAAGCGGCGGATTTCAGGACCATCAGACAATTAATCCTGATATCACGGCATCTGCCTCTCCCGATTCCGGCAAAGTAGAAAAACCCCAGCGTCGCGCAGTGCAAATAGCTGAGCCGGCCGATCCCACCAGCGACAGCGGGCCGATTGACACGCCGCTTGAAGTCGAACCACAGAAGACTCCGCTGGCCGCCACCGATCTGAAGAATCTTGGTCGGTATCAAGTAACCGGTTCGCTCGGCAAAGGCGCAATGGGTATGGTCTATAAGGGAATAGACCCGGCTATCAATCGGCCGGTAGCGCTCAAGACCATTCGGTTGGACTTTGTAAACGACCCGGCCGAGTTGGCCGAACTGAAAGAACGTCTTTTCCGCGAGGCGCAAGCGGCCGGAAAACTGTCGCATCCGAATATCGTGACTATTTACGATGTTGGCTCCGAGGCCTCACTGCAGTATATCGCGATGGAGTATCTCGAAGGTCAGACGCTCGAAGAGCTGATCAAGCGCAAGACGAAATTCAACTACAAGATCATTGCGCAAATGATCGTGCAGGTCTGTAGCGCCTTAACTTACGCGCACGAACGGGGCATTGTTCATCGCGATATTAAACCGGCCAATATTATGGTCCTGCCAGACTACTCGGTCAAGGTGATGGATTTTGGTATCGCCCGCATCGATTCGAACTCTATGACCAAGACCGGTATCGCGATGGGAACACCCAACTACATTTCTCCTGAGCAACTTCGAGGAATGCCGACTGACCGTCGGGCCGACCTCTTCTCGCTCGGCGTGGTGATGTATGAACTTCTGCTCGGACGCCGTCCGTTCAGAGGCGAGAATATCACTTCTCTGATCTACTCGATCATGAACACCGAGCCGGAGAAACCATCGATGGTGAACCCGCACGTGCCACCGCTGTTTGACCACGTCGTCACGCGGTCTTTGAGGAAAGACCCGGCCGAACGGTATCAGAAGGCAAATGAGATAGTCGCCGATCTGCAGGCGTTTGTCGAGTCGTTCTCGGTACGCGCATAACTCAGTCCTCTTGAAAAGACAAAGCCGCTCCGGGTAACCGGGGCGGCTTTTTTGTTTGCCGATTTACTTTTGGTACGGGCTACGCGCCCCCGGAGTCGCCGTCTTGCCCGAGAATCTCTTCAGCCAGTGACAGGGCAACACCAGAAAGCATGACTTCAATACCGAGCTTGGTGAAATCCGACGATATCAAATCGCGATTGAGCTCCGCGTAAAGCGAACAAGAAGCGCCCCGTTCAACGACCAACCCCGACAGACGTTTCTGCGACTCGGCTACAAAAGTAACTTCGCCCAGTTCCTCTGAGAGGACATACCCGGTGCAATTGTGCAGTTGCATATGAGAGTTGCCGGTATAGACCACCACCAGCATACCACGCGTTTTGCCCAGATCGACTTCGGGATAAACCTCAAGGACTAATATCCGTTTGTCTTCAGAATTAACGATGCGAAGGCGATAGTGATCTTTTTCAAACGTGGTCTTTTCCGCGGCAAGCACCGCGGCCACTTTGTCGGAGTCTTGTTTAGAGAAGGCGACGGCCATCGAAGTTCCTGTGTAGGGACAATTTTGATCCGGCGATCAGTGGGGTTTGGGGTTGTTGGAATCGTTGCGATTGCTGACGTCGGTTGAACCCTTCACCTCGTCGGTGGTGTCTTTCATCGCTTTTTTGAATTCACGAATTCCCTTGCCAAGTCCCTGCGCCAATTCGGGGAGCTTCTTGGCCCCGAACAATAGCAAGATAACGAACACGATCACCAGAAGTTCGGGCATGCCAATATTGTTAAACATCTTGTGCCTCCTACAGCACGACGACTATTACAGGTACCACCATCGGAAATACACTACCACTAATATAACAAACAAAGCCGAGACAAAGTTGATCTTAAACATGAGACCGATGGTAAATGAAATCGCGTAGAATTCAACCTGGGTGGGCGAAAATCCGACCTGTATCGACTTGGTGAACAAGGTCTTGGCGGCGCCGTCGGGGAGGTATGTGCCGATAATGTCCCCAAATAATCCGCCGATTACGGCGGCGAGCAGTAGAGCGACCAGAAAGACAATCTCGCGCCGGTTCATCGTTGGCCCGCCATTCCGACCGCGCTATGTGCGCCTACGAGTGATTGAAAGAGCTTGAGCCCGTCGGTTGATCCAAGGATCGGCTCGACTGCCCGCTCGGGGTGGGGCATCATGCCGAAAACGTTGCCTTCGGCATTTCTGATCCCGGCAATGCTATTTAATGAGCCGTTCGGGTTCGCTTCGGCAGTTTGGGCACCCTTGGCGTCGACATACCGGAACATGATCTGACCGCTGTCTTCGAGCGACTTGATATCTCCGGAGAAGTGGTAGAAGTTGCCCTCGCCGTGGGCGATAGGCATTTTGAGTACTTCGCCCTCGTGGCAGGCAGAAGTGAAAACAGTCTGCGCATTTTCAACCCGAAGATAGACAAACTTGCAGGAGAACCGCAGGTGATTGTTGCGAATGAGCGCTCCGGGTAGCAGTCCGGATTCGGTCAGTACCTGAAAGCCGTTGCAGATACCGACGACAATTCCTCCCGACTTGGCGAACGCGACAACCGCGTTCATGATCGGCGAAAAACGGGCGATCGCGCCAGCCCGCAGATAGTCGCCGTAGGAAAAGCCGCCCGGCAGGATGATAACATCACTCCCCTCTAGATCAGCCGACTGGTGCCAGAGGAAGTTCACTTCCTCGCGGAGCACATGCTTGACCGCAGCGTACGAATCGTAATCGCAATTTGAGCCGGGAAAAGTGACTACGCCGAATTTCACTTTTGTTTCTCCACGCTGAACCGCTCGATTACCGGATTGGCCAAAAGCTTTGAGCAGACTTCGTCTATACGGGCATCGATATTGGAAGGATTGTCTTTGATTTCCAGCTCGAAAAAGCGTCCGGAACGAACTGAGAGAAACTCGTCGTATCCCATCTGGGAAAGAGCTTTCTGAATGGTGACCCCCTGGGGGTCTAGAACGCCGTCCTTAAGACGGACAAAAATCGTGGCTTTGCTATTCATGGTTATCGTCTTCTTCATTTTGCTCGCCGCGGCCATGGGCGCGGCCAGTCACTTTGTTTACGCCTAAGAAAATTAGTCGATACCCCTCGCGGGCCATCCCGAACAATATATAGATGGAGAAGAGCGGAAACAACAATAGTCTC
>JBGAWZ010000453.1:0-2426 GCA_044227335.1 Candidatus Zixiibacteriota bacterium
CGACTCTTCTCCCGGTGCGGGGACAAGCTGTTCCGGTTATTTCCAAATCTCTTTCGCCAACAGCCACGCTTACCATTGTGTATCGAGGGGCGGAACCCGGGAAACGATATCGGGCGCGGATCGAGAGCGAGTCCGGCGAGAGTTTGTTTGTTCAGGATGATTTCGGCCCGTTCGATGACTTTGATTCCGCTCCGTTGTTGTTGCACCTTGGCGCCCTCAAGTCGGGCAATTACCGCGTACGAATCAGCGGTTCGGCCGACAGTACCGAAAACCCCCCTGACTACCTTTTTCAAGTGACGCCATAGAAAGCGACCCTGCTTGACAACCGGAAGATCGACGGTGCGCACAAACAAATCGTCCATTCTAATAGTTCTCATTCCATCGATACTCACAATGATCGCATTGGCCTCGCAGGCGAATGCCGTTGTTGACACTCTTGTCATACGCCGACTCATATGCGCCTGTGACGTAGCCGCACAAAACGGAGACCTCAGGCAATGGATCGATAGCGCCAGCGCGGCAGTACACGAGGCGGAGAAACTGAATTCCCAGCAAACTGGGATTGCCAAAGAGGCACACACTTGTCTTGGCACGGCATATTTGACCTGCCGGAATTTCCCCTTAGCGGCCCGCGAATTTGAAAAGGTGAGGGCAGATGTTTCAAAAACTGGAAGGGACGATTTCCCTCGCGTTTCGGCCGGGTACGCGCGCTGTCTGATCGCTCTGGGGAAACTTAAGTTGGCACGCTCTTTACTTGATCAACTGTTGGCGACTTATGACGGGCGAGAGCAGTCCAAAAAAGATTCTCTTGTGGTTGTCGATGCCCTGATCGCACTTGCCCGATGGTATTCGTTTCACGACAAGCCCGACTCTGCGCAAACGGCGCTCACACGAGCGCTGTCCATGTCAGAGAGCGGAGCGGTCGATACGCTGACAACTGCCAGTATTTTCGAGGAACTTGTGTATTCATATTCCGAGTTGACAGATTTCGGCAAATCTGATTCCGCCGCCAACCAAGCCGTGCAACTGATCTCCGCCAAATACGGTCCTTCGCACCCCCTCATGTCGCCGTTTCTTCGGGCGCTGGGGGCTGTGAGGCGAAGCCAGCGAAAGTTGGTTGAGTCTCGCGAGGCACTTGAATCCGCTTTGCGGCTGACTGATTCGATGAGCGAGGAGTTCTTGGCGTTTCGGTCGGAAGTACCGACTGATTTGGCCTATCTGTACTGGACAATCGGAGATTACGCCCGTGCTGACTCAACGGCCAAATCCGGTTCAGAGCTGGCCGGTAAAGTATATGGTGAGGACAATCCGATCCAGATCAACTACTCCAATGTGAAGGGGGTCACTGCCTGGGCGCTTGGCGACTTAAGTTCCGCGCAAAAGTGGTTTGAAGAGGGAATCCGGGTTTGCAAAGCGAGCGGACTGACCGACGGCTCGGACTACTCATACACGGTTAATAATCTGGCCATTATTCATCGGCGGCTCGGGCATTTCGAGTCAGCGGAAAAGCTATTCGAGGAATCGCTTTCGCTCCGGCAAAAACTCCATGGTCCGGATCACCCGGATGTCGCCCGGGCAATCGAAAATCTTGCCAATCTGTACATTCATACGGGCAAGGTTGACCAGGTGGAGCCGCTGATGTTGCGGGCCATTCACATTTGGGAAAAGACGTTCGGTGCGGACGACTGGGAAGTGGCTCCGGCGGCATATAATCTTGGGATTGCCTATTTCAGTCAGGGCAAATACGAAAAGGCACGGCAATCTCTACAGCGAGCGATGAAAATCTGGTCGACGGTTGCCGGCAAGAACCACCCGTTCATAGGGAAGGCCTTGTCCGCCCTTGCCCGGACATTTGTCTGTCTACATCGACCCGATTCAGCCGAGACATACTACGCGCGCCTTTTGGACCTGAGGCAGGACTTCGCCAAATACGCGTTTTCATTTTCATCCGACGCCAACAAGTTGCGCGTGCTTGCCGAGCACCCGGTCATTGATCATAGTCTGATTCAAGCGGCGGTTTCATCAGGGGATCGCCGCCTGGTGCGACTGGCGACAAACATGGTACTGCGCGGCAAAGCGATCGCCCTGGATGCGATGCGCGCCGATCGATCGGCCGGATGGTGCGACGCCGATGATACGCTAACGATGGCGGTGGCCAGTTATCGTAGTGTGTGCGACAGCCTCTCAATGATGGCGCTCGCGTTGACCAACTCGAAACAGGCCTCGGCGTCCCTGGCAAGATTAGTCGAAAGCCAAAATAGCCTCGAGGCATTGATCTCCCGACGATGCGGGAAATTCAGGCGAGATCTCCAGTGGCGTTCGGTAACCGTCGCCGCAGTGACTGATGCGCTTCCCGACTCGACTGTCCTGTGGGAGTTCATAAAGTACGACGGATATGACTTTGACGGCCATGGGACGGACAAAGT
>JBGAWZ010000454.1:0-2410 GCA_044227335.1 Candidatus Zixiibacteriota bacterium
GCGAAGCCGATCTGTTGACACTAAATAACAAACGGCCGGATGATCCTCGCGCTCCGCTTGTGCCACTATCAGAATTGGTACGGGTGGAATCAGGGATTGTCGACAAGACCATTTATCACAAGAATCTTCAACCGGTGAATTATGTGATCGGCGATGTCGGCGGCACACAGGAAAGCCCGGTCTATGCGATCGGCAATATGAACGACAAGCTGAAACAGCTCGATATGCGGCAATTCGGCGGGGGCCGCTCTGATTTGCAAATCCTGAACGCAACTCAGCCGTTCACGACCTTGGAGCCGTCACTGAAATGGGACGGCGAATGGCATATCACCATCGAAGTGTTTCGCGATCTGGGGCTGGCCTTTGCCGCGGTGCTTGTCCTGATTTATCTCCTCATGGTCGGGTGGTTCAAGTCACTGCTGACGCCGATTGTTGTGATGGCGGCGATTCCGTTTTCGCTGATTGGAATCATGCCGGCGCACGGCGCGATGGGAGCATTTTTCACGGCGACATCGATGATCGGATTCATGGCCGGTGCAGGAATTGTCATTCGCAATTCGATTATTCTGGTCGACTTTATTGAACTGCGTCTGGCCGAGGGAATGCCACTGGCGGAAGCGGTAGTTGATGCCGGAGCGGTGCGGTTCAGGCCGATGCTTCTGACTGCCGGAGCGGTGATTGTAGGGGCGGGAATAATTTTGTTCGATCCGATTTTTCAGGGATTGGCGATCTCGCTCATGGCGGGAGAAGTTGCCTCGCTTTTGATCAGTCGAATAGCGGTGCCGGTATTGTATTACATGGGACGAAAACGACAGACGGCTTAAGACGCGGTGTAGATACTGATGAGTCTTGTCAGTCGAGTCAAACGGGTTTTTGCCGGGTATGGATTTCGCGGAGTTTTGTACCGGATATATGCAGTCGCGGCTGATCGCTGGTTTGATTTTTGGTACAGGGTCGAGACCTGTCGTCAAGTGCGACTAGCGGGCCTTCACATCGACAGCGACAATGTCGACCATGGTCACAGGTATGAAGCGGCGCGAGTAGTGGAGGTCCGTCGCACATTGCGGCAAATTCAGCCGCTCCTCCCCCCCGACGCGCGCCTCGTTGATCTGGGGTGCGGGAAAGGGCGGATCTTGATGATTGCGGCCGAGTGTGGATACGCCGGCGCGACCGGTATCGAATTTGCGGCTGAGTTGTGTGACATTGGCCGGAAGAATTTGGAGAATTTCCGCGGGCGAACTCAGTGTGCCGCCGATCTGGAGATTGTACATGGAGATGTAGTGCTATACGAGATTGGTCCGCGCGATATGCTTTTCACGCTGTTTAATCCCTTCGATCAATCGGTCACCGCGCAGGTGGCAAGTCGACTGGTCGAGTCGTTGACCAAGTACCCGCGACGGGTGATTGTCTGTCTGTACAATACCGATACGGCTGAGTTGATAGAGAGGATTACGTCGTTTCGACGAATTGAGGAATCAAATCACTTCGGTTATCGGGTAACGCTGTTGTCAAGCGAGTAGAAGAGAATCCTACCAGTTGTTTTCACCAACGGTCACACTACTGCCGCAACCGGAGCTTGCTACAGTAGTGCTGGTGTTGGCCCAGATTTCGCCTGTCGAAGCTTTGTAGGCCCACCCACCGCGCGTTCCCACCACCACGCCTTTGGTCACACCTGTAACAATAGAATCAGGGGCATTGGTTTTCAATTGGTACGGATTGGGTGGAATCTGCGACACCAATACCGACCCGACTTTGCGAAGGGTGTCGATTGGCGGATAGATATTTCCGGCGGTGGAGAGAATTGATTTGGAGTTCCAGACCGATAGAGCCGAGCGCATGTTCATAAGAGAACTCAAACAGGCGCTTCGTTTGGCGTCGCTGGACATATCAGTATAGGTCGGCATGGCCACGGTCGCGAGTATCCCCAGAATGACTATCACGATGATAACTTCGATAAGCGTGAAGCCAAATTCGGCCCGTTTTGATCTCATGAGCCGATTATCGGTCAATGTGTGTATTCGCTTAAGGGCGGCGTGATTGTCGACATCGTGAAACAGGCGGCATAATTTCCTTCCGCCGACAATGGTCCGGGTATAGATTGAGTCGGCAATAGTCGAACAGGTTACCGGACGAATGACGGAGACTACTGCCGGAGATTTGGAACTTAGTGCGAGTCAATCTGTTAAAGTGGATTATATATGTATAAGTTAGACTTTCGATTTCTCGTGTCCATAGGATCGGCTCTAACAATTTCTTCCGGACTATTGGTCCTGTCGAGTTGCAGTGACAGTCACGAGGCACCGCGCCAGGCGGCCGGGGGAAATCTTTTGCCGGTCGAAGTTGCGGTTGTTCAGCCCCGCCTTTTGGAAAACAAAATTTTCACCACGGGAACGCTTCTGGCCAACGAAGC
>JBGAWZ010000455.1:0-2401 GCA_044227335.1 Candidatus Zixiibacteriota bacterium
CAGACTGGCAACGCCGATTACTCCGATAACTGCCCAAAGCACAAGCTTACGCACCAACATCAAAAACCTCCCGCACTTGCAATGTTCTCTTTCAAGCCGAATAGTCGATAGGCAACAAAATGTACGAATGAGTGGTATGCGAAGTTACCGCCAACGGCTGTTCACACCCATAAAGATAGGCCAATTATAGAGGGAGTCAATCCAAATTTGCGAAGGGCTCTACCCAGGGCATCCGTTTCAACGGCCTTCTGGGTGAGCGATCAGGGGCAGGTGAGAGTCGGCCCGGTGCTTATATAGAGGTAATCGATCAGGTTTGTCAAATCGCCGATGTCAATTGAACCCTCACCGTCCATATTAGCGGCATCAAAGCAACAGAGCGGCTCAAAAGTGATAAACTGATAATCGATCATACGAGTCAGATCGGATATATCCATCAAGTTGGCGGAGTCGCAGTCGACATTTCCTCTGAATCCCATACAGCACCCCGAACAGGTCACGCCGTATGCCCCAATTTCAATGCCGCACACATTGTTTTCGGCCAGACAGGGGGACTCGACGCCGACCGAGTACGGCAACGGGCTTGCATTTCGGCAGAAGCGCGGGTCGGCCGACAGCAGACATGAGGTGTCGGGCGTCAGCCCGAGTATATCGACGCCGCCATTGCCAAACGTAAGATTGTTACGATAGTGAACGCCGGTGTAAAACGACATGAAGTATATTCCGCGATCGGCATTAAATGCAAAAACGTTTTGTTCGATAATCGTCGTAGTGTCCCAAGCCGCGCCGGATGACGCCAACGGCAAATCTCCCTGCAAAAACAGGCCATAGCCGCCGTTGTCAGCAAACGTATTCAAAGCCAGCCGCGTTGCCTCAACCGCCCGAGTCAGTATCATTCCGCCCAGCGCGTTGTGATCAATCTGGCTATACAAAACGTTCACACCAACCGACAAATATGGATATCCGGGCATGCTGATCCCCCACCCGGCGTTTGATGAAATTTGCAGAGTGACCAACTCCGGGGAGGAAGCGCCATTGATAGAGATACCGTGCGAATGGTTGTTGCGGATAGCGCAGTCCGTGATAACGGGGGAGCTTCCCCAGCAGGTAATTGCCCCCTTGTCGCTATGCGAAAGCCCGTAGTACGCATTGATTATTTCGAGCCGTGAAATCATCGAAGAATCCTCGGCCGAATGAAAATAAAAGCCGCCGTGATATTCCCCGGCGGAACCGCCGCAATCGATGATCGTCTGGCCGATCCCCTGACCTTCAATGGCCAGCTCCTTTCCGGTGAAATCGATATCCCTGTTCCCCGGCCCGGAAAAAGTCCCGGCCGCGACCATAATCAAATCCCCCGAGGTGGCCGCATCGACCGCCGCCTGAATTGTCGGCTGATCCCCCGGCACATGGATTATCGCCGCCGAAAGTTCTCCGGAAATGACAGCCGCACACAACAATCCAAGCCCCGCAATCGTACATACTGCATGATTCTTCACGATCACCGCTCCGTCGGTATACAACCGTTTGATGAGTGTGATACAAAGGGGAGAAAGGCCGAAAACACACTCTGTGACCACATTAAAGATACAATTGTCGCCAATTATGTCAAGGCGATTCTTGACGGCTCCCTTTTGTATGCACGACCCGTTGCGCCATCGCCTGCCGGTTTCTATATTTACCTCCCCGCCAATTCGGCAGGGAAAGCAAACGACTACGATGAACAATCAACGTATTAGCAGATAGGACTTACCCATGAACGCCCAAACAGCGTACGACGAACTCATTAAACAGGTCAAAGAAGTTTCCCTTCTTTCCTCCTGCGCCTCGGTCCTTGGTTGGGACGAGCGCACCTACATGCCCCGCCAAGGGGCCGCGTTTCGCGCCGATCAGCTCAGCTTGATCGCCGGTATGTGCCACGAACGGTTCACCTCGCCGAAAATCGGCGATCTTCTTTCCGCCGCCGAAAGCGACGGTCTGGCCAAAGATCCCGCGTCGGATACCGCGGTAAACCTTCGCGAGATTCGGCACCAATACAACCGATATACGAAACTTCCCAAGGAACTGGTCGAAGAGCTGACCAAAGTCACGTCGCTTGCCCAGGGTGAGTGGGGAGAAGCACGCAAGAAATCAGACTTTAAGATGTTCCAGACCCGCCTCGCGCAGGTCATCGATCTGACCCGCAAAACCGCCGATGCCTACGGCTGGAAAGGTGAACCGTACAACGCCCTTCTCGACGGGTACGAACCCGGCTCCACGGTCGACGATGTCAACGCGGTGTTTGAACCCCTGCGTGTGGACTTGGTCGAACTGCTCGCCAAGATCAAAGCCGCTCCGAAAAAGCCGGATGTCAGCATAGTCGAACGGGAATACGATGTCGAACTCCAACGCGTATTCGGCGAAATGG
>JBGAWZ010000022.1:0-11043 GCA_044227335.1 Candidatus Zixiibacteriota bacterium
GTTTTTCCCGTTGTTCTTTATTTGCACCCTATACTTCAAACTCGGATTCTTCCGAGAGTATTCACTCGCGGTGCTCGGCTGAATTATCTCTTCCACCGACGCATCATTCTCGGCCCACGGTGCGGAGTAGTAGAACAAATATGCGTAGATATACCAGTTCGCGCTTGGTTTGTTCGGGTTGATATACGGCTCCATGTCGATATCAACCGTGTGATCGGAATTCGGCTTGACGGCGAAGTCGTACACATCCGGATGCACTATCGAGCCGGGGCACCAGTTGGCTCGGTCGAATATCCATGTCCCCGATTGCGGGTAGAGCGGATTGTCGCCGCACTCGCGCCAGATCTGGCGTTTGTTGACGACCGAGTCATCGAATTTAACTTCGCGCCACTTGTTGCAGAACTCGGCGCAGTTGGCTGAATCGTCCATGCCATGACCGGTTTGTACAATGCGCAATCTGACGAAGGCGGCCGAGTCATTATGGAATTTGATTGAATGCAATAGCGTTTCAATCGGCTTGGCGGTGTCGCCATAGGGAAACGATCCGCACCAGAGAGTATCCATGCCCAGACAGGTTACCGCCGGTCGGCCTTCGGTCATCGCAAAGTCGAGCGTGATCAACCAGCCACGATCGGTATTGCTTTCGTACCCGGTGTGCTTGAACTCGATCTCGACCGAATCGTGCAGGAGAAAGGCAAAGTCGGTGATATCGACATGCCAAGTGAAATGCCAGGTCGAATCAAATCTCCAGCCATACGGCGAAATCATTCGGGCCAGTTCGATATTGTAATCCTTGCCCTGCTCTCCCCCAACTCGCCGAAGATGTATGGCGTCGATGTAGTCCCATTCCCCGCAGTGGAGGCCGTCGGGGCAGGAATAGGTGACATACAAAACTGCTCTGCGTATCGGAGTCGAGGCCGGCGGAAAGCTCGCCCAGTGCGGATAGAGCTTAAACCCCTGCGACGGATCGGTTACAACCAGTGTCTTGTCGTGCGAAACGACATGAGTCACATCGCCATTCTTCGCATCGACCGCCGACGGTAATATAGAGAGCGTCAAATAGCCAAAGAACAATGACGTCAATAGGTGCTTCATCAAATGTAGATTGCGGAAGTTAACCGCTTCGCACAAGTGAAAAAAAGAGGGCACCGGCAGGTACCCTCAGCAAAAACTCTGTTCAACAGGATTACTTCACCAATAGCATCTTCTTGGTGATAACTCCCGCGTCGGTAGTCAGGCGATACAAATAGACGCCCGTTGCAAGCTGATCTCCGCTGTCGTTCCTTCCATTCCAGTCAACTCCATACGTTCCCGGCGTTCGGGTTTGGTTATCCAGTGTCCTCACCCGCTGTCCGAGAGCGTTGAAAATTTCCAGCGCGACATGCGAGCGAGTCGCTAGTGAAAATTCGATTGAGGTGGTCGGATTAAACGGATTGGGATAGTTCTGAGCCAGTTGGAAACTCGACGGCAATCTCGGATCGTTGATCTGCTCAACCTCGGTGATCTGCGACAGCAAACGACGCCAGACACTTCGTCCGGGCGTGCCGGCATACAGATATTGTCCGTCGGCGACCAGTTTGTTCACTGTCTGCTGTGGGAGTAGTCCCTGATCAATAGCAGTCCATGTACTTCCTGTATCATCCGAGCGGTAGACCATATTGGTGGTCAAAAAGCCACTGCTCGTACCGACGAATATTGTGCTTCCGACAACGACGATCGATTTGACTGCACCGGTAACACCGGCACTCGACAGACTCCAGTTGGCCCCGTTATCGAGCGACTTGAACACGCCGCCGTTCGCCGCGGCAAAGAGAATTGTGTCGAATTTTGTCCAACTGTTTACTGATGATGCACCCGCCAATCCGGCGACCGGTGCTGTCCAAGTCTGGCCATTGTCTACCGAACGTTTTTTGGACAACGAGGACGAAACCATCATGTACGGCCCGCGCTTGATTAGTTCAAAGCCGACTTCGTATCCCAGAAAGCCGGAAGGAACAGAAGCCCAATTTTGACCGTCATCGACCGACATCTGGATTTGCGCCAGCCCGGTCGAATACACGGTGTCTCCCCCGCCGGTGGTAAAGCCCATCGTGCCGCTGGTAACATTTCCGGAGGTCGGCGACCAATGCAGGCCCGCATCGGTGCTTCGAAAAATCGAGGTAATGCCGCACCCGCCTAGATACGAGCCGGCGTTGGTTTTGATGATCGAAAACCAACCATGGTATTTGGTGATGCCGGTATCGACTTCAAGCCACGACGATCCATGGTCGGAAGTGCGGAAAAATCCTTTTGCTTCGGACGCGGCAAAAACATATGAGTCTTCACCAAAAAGCCCGTTGATTTGCGCGGCTTTCAGGCCCGAGTTGCTCTCGGCCCAATTGTTTCCATTGTCAGTCGAGCGCCAAACGCCCAACTTCCCCGCGGCCATCAACGCTGTCGAACCGGTGGCGGCAGATGCATACGTTCCCGCTCCCGGGTCGGTCGGCGGCATACCTGTGCTGGAGGCCGCTAGGCCGTCGCCGTTTACGTCACCTTTGTAAATCGCCATTCCGACGCCTTCAAAGACATTGGTCGCCGTTGCCACGATTGTCGTGGCAAAGTTACTGGGCACATCGGGATTGATCTTGGTCCACACTTGTCCCGAATCGGTCGACCGGTAGACACCACTCAACGCGGTTGTGGCGAAAAGGGCGTTGGCGTTGGCGCTCAAGCCGGTGATATACCCTGATCCGAAAATTGTCAGGTCGGCCGCTGTCCAGGTCTGGCCGTTGTTCTTGGAGCGATAGATGCCTCGCGTGGACGAAGCGGCGCTGGTCCCGGCATAAACATAGCTTCCGCGCTCCGTGTAGAACACAATATCCGCCGTGGCCGGAATACCGGTGCTGGCAGTCCAAGACGATCCGTTGTCGTTGGAATAGAAAACCCCTGCAGTGAGAATCGTTGACATGATCAGATTTGAGCCGCTTATCCAGATATTCCGTGGTGCCCAAAATCCCGGTAGCCCGCTGGGTACGACCGGGGACCAAGTGGTTCCATTGTCGACAGAGTGATAGATTTGCGGTGAACCGGTGGAATTGTACACACCGGCAATAAAGGTGTGCCCGGCGGTCGAGGCGACCGTATATACGGAGAAGTCCCCAGTAGTGCCGGCATAGAGCGGTGTCCATGTGGCGCCGGCGTCGGTAGAGCGAAACACACCCGCAACACTATTGGTATTGCTTGCGGCGACTGCGAAGATGTATCCATTTGAAGAGTTGACCGCAAACGAACTGACCGGTCCGCCTTCCGGCCCTGATGTCTGCTCCCACTGCGCGAAGACCGCCGATCCGAAAACCGACAAGGCAATCATGAGTACTCTAGCAAGACGCATGAGAAAGATCCTCCCGAATCTATATGAAGATCATACATTTAGTTCGACTGTTGAGACCTTAATGAGCATAATCAGCCGGCCGGGAGCTCGTCAAGACAATAATGGATAGATTGGGTCGAAGCACTCGACTATTCGACGGAGCCGCCGATCGTCATCCGAACGGGCCCCATTCAGGATAGACAAATGCGACAATTGCTGTCGCATTATCTATCATTTAGTCAGACTACTGGCCTCTCCCCTGCGCTTCTCTGTCCAAACATCGAATAGAGTACCGGGAGAACAAATAGCGTTAAAGCGGTCGAAGACAAGATTCCCCCGATAACCACAGTCGCCAGCGGACGCTGAACTTCGGCCCCGACGCCGTGCGAGAACATCATAGGGAAAAATCCAAAAGCGGCCACCAGTGCAGTCATGATGACCGGACGCAATCGGGTACTGCCACTTTCGACCACCGCTGTTTCAAGCCCGACGCCATCCCCAAGTAGTTTCTTGATGTGTGAGACCAGTACAAGTCCGTTTAGCACGGCGATTCCCGAAAGCGCCACAAATCCAACTCCGGCCGAAATCGAAAACGGCATTCCACGCAATACCAGCGCTACCACTCCGCCCAGAACAGCAAACGGGACTCCGGTGAAAATCAAGAAGGCGTCGCGGATGGAACCGTAGGTCCAGTATAGGAGCGCAAAGATAAGCAGGAGCGACAGAGGAACCACTACGAAGAGCCGTGTGCGCGCTCTCTGATAGTTTTCGAACTGTCCGCCAATCTGAACAAAATACCCCGGTTCAAGTTTGATTTCATTGTCAATGCGCGTGCGCAGTTCTGAGACAAATGACCCGACATCCCGCCCGCGAACATTACAGAGAACGACCGACCGGCGTTTTCCCCATTCTCTTGTGATTGTGGAATATCCCGGCGCCAGCGATGGCTTCACCACTCGGTCAAGCGTGATTTGTATGCCGGCGGCGTGGATCGGCAGGCGTTCGATATCTTCCGGCACCTGCGCATAGTTGGAATCGATTTTCACAACCAGATCGAAGCGCTGTTGGCCCTCGAACACTTCTCCTGCTGGAATGCCACCAATCGCTTCTATGTAGGCCAGCACTTCTTCAGCCGGTATGCCGTAGCGCGACATCCGGTCTCTGTCGATTTCCAACGTGAGCGAGGGCTGACCGATCAGTTGCTCCACCGAAACGTCGGCGTTTCCTTCAATCGTCTCGGCCAGCGCGGCAATCTCCTCGGCCTTCTTTTCGATGATATCAAGATCATCGCCGAACACTTTAATTCCGATATCAGCTCTGATCCCGGCCAAGAGCTCATTGACACGCATTTCAATCGGCTGAGTGAATACTCTGTTCATGCCGGGCAAATCGGAAAGCGATGAGTCCATTAGCGCGACTAGTTGATCCTGATTGGTCGCGCGTTTCCATTGGTCGCGCGGCTTAAGCGTCATAAACATATCGGTCAGTTCAAGCCCCATCGGATCGGTTGCCAGCTCGGCCGTGCCGATTCGAGACCAGACATGATCAATCTCGTCCGGGAATTCTGACAAGAGTAGTTGCTCAATTCGACTGTTGTCCCCCACCGATTGTTCGACTGCCACACCGGCCAGTCGAATAATATTGACAACACTACTCCCCTCGCTCAGGCGCGGCACAAATTCCGAGCCCAGTCGCGAGAAGATCACAACCCCCGCTATCACTGATCCGACAGCGATTGATAGAATTGTCTTCCTATGATTGATCGCCCAACCGATCGCCGGTCGATAACCACGCCTGAGCCATTCGATAACGAACGGTTCGCGCTCTTTGAGCGGCTTGGTTAGGAACATGGCGATGGCCGCTGGGATTACCGTAAAAGACATCACCAGCGATCCGATCAGCACGAGTACGACCGTGAGCGCCATCGGCCCGAATAATTTCCCTTCCGTTCCTTCGAGAGTGAGAATAGGCAGATAAACAAGGATGATAATCAATTCACCGAACAAGGTCGGCTTGCGGACTTCCATGATTGACTGTTTGATAATCTCAAGTCGCGATTGTTTGTCACCGTGGCGTGACAACCTCCTGACTGAGTTTTCCACCTGAATGACGGCGTTATCCACCGCCAATCCGAAATCGATTGCTCCCAGACTCATTAGACTGCCGATGATCCCGAACATCGACATGAAATCAAACGCGAAAAACATTGACAGGGGAATAGCCGAGGCAACAATCAGACCGGCGCGAAGATTCCCCAGAAACAAAAAGAGAATTCCCACCACCAGCGCCGCACCCCAGAGCAAATTGTGTTCGACAGTACGTAGCACCTGATCCACAAGCTCAGATCGGTTGTACACCGGCCGGACTTCAATTCCGGGTGGAAGCGTCGCTTTGATTTCATCAAGCTGAGCCGCGAGCCTCCTGGAAACATCGTGGGAATTTTGTCCGCTGATCAAAAACCCGATGCCGAGCACAACTTCTCCGTCGCCTTGATAGGTCGCCGCGCCGCGCCGGATTTCGTGGCCCACAACCACATCACCAAGATCGTGCACATGGACCGGCACTCCCCCACGATTCGCCAGAACCAGATGCTCAATTTGTTCTCGCGAGGTAGCAATCCCTACTCCTTGCACAACCCTTTGTTCGCCCCCTCGCACCATCTGTCCACCGGAGACATTTGACAGACTCTGCCGAATCGTTTCAATGATCGACGTGAGCGACAAATCGTATTCCAATAGCCGGTTGGGATCAATAACAATCTGGTATTGTCGTTCGAATCCACCCCAACTGACCGCCTCGGCCACGCCCGGCACCGACTGCAAACGCGGCTTGATGATCCAGTCTTGTACCGCCCGTGGAAGTGTCGGATCCGACGTCTTGCCGATCACGATATACTGAAAAATTTCGCCGAGTCCGGTGGAAACCAATCCGAGTTGTGGTGGCGGGAGTTCCGCCGGCATTTCAACAGTCACCAGTTTTTCAGAGACTTGCTGGCGGGCCAGATACAAATCGATCTCGTCGTCAAAAACCAGCGTCACTTGCGACAGTCCGAATTTGGAAATCGACCGTACTTCGGTTAACCCGCTTAAGCCCGACAGCACCTGCTCGATCGGGAGCGTTACCTGTCGTTCCACTTCTTCGGCCGCCCAACCAGGGGCAGTGGCGTTTACTTGAACCATTACCGGAGTTGTATCGGGGAAGGCGTCGAAGGGCAATTTGACAAAAGAGATCAGTCCACTGATACAGAGCAATACTGCGAGCGCGAGAACAACACCCCGCCTGCGAATGACAAAATCAATGAGTTTTTCCATAGTGGTTAACTCACGACTTGGGAGCCACACCGCAACATCCGGCGCCTAAGCTCCCCTTCCGCAGTTCGGTCTTGAGTAGATAACTTCCCTGCACGACAACTCTGTCGCCGCTCTGGATCCCGGAAGTCACCGTGTAGTACCCCGGCTCACCGCGTTCAAGTGTGACTTTGTGAGGAGTGTACCGATCGGGAGCGTCCTGCACAAAAACCACATTACAGCACCCCTCCCACTGCACTGCGTCGCGGGGCACCGCGACAGCGTTTGAATCGGAGTGTTCAGGCAGTACCAGGCGACCAAACTGATGTGCCGCCAACGTCCCATCGGAATTCGGTATTTCAGCGCGAACCACCGCCGATCGGGTGGTCGGGTCAACAAATTGCGATACCCAGATCACTCGGCCGGCCACTTTGGAAAGTGCGTCGCCGTCGGAAGTAAACTCGACTACCTTTCCTCTGGCAAAGAGAGGAGCGTCCTCCTGACGTACTCGCGCCTCCACCCAGAGTTGCGACGGATCCCCGATCAACGCGAGTTGCGATCCGCTCTCAACGAGCTGGCCGACACGACCGATTCGCTCAAGCAAAACTCCGGCGGTCTGCGCGGTCAGATTCCATTGCGCCACCGAACTGCCGGTATCACTTAGCCGATTCAGATCGCTCGGACTAATTCCGCAGCCGCGAAGTTGTCCCAGCGCTCCGGCTAGTTGCGCTCGAGCAGTCTGCAATTCGCGGTCGGCTTGTTGTTTTTCCGAGATAGAAATTAACCCACGCGCAAACAACGTGTCAGCCCGATTCGATTGCATTTGCCTGAGTTGCACTTCGGCCAGTGCCTGCAGATACTCCGATTTGATTTGCGGCATTTCGGGAGACTCAAGAACGGCGAGGACTTGGCCTTCGCGTACTTTGTCGCCAGGCTCGACTAACCACCGAACAACCACTGTCTGAATGCGCGCGGTGATCGCGGCAAAGCGGGTTTCGTCAAACACTACCTCGGCCGGCGCTTCCGCAACCGCTCGGCGCCCTGCTGATACTACCGGCACACAGACCAGCCCTGCACGCTCGGCAGTCTCGACCGAGGCGAACTGGATAGTGGCTTCGCTGGTTGCGCAGTGGCGGGCGTTACTGGGGAAATAGACCGACACCGAGATTTCTTCCCTTCCAGCTATTTCCAGTGCCGGCTCCTGCGCAAAAGTCAAACCGGGGTTGCACAGCCGGCAATGAGATTCGGGCAGACCATGCTCACCGCACCAATCTCCTTTGGCCTTAAACTCGGAGATCAATGACGGATTACACTTTGTACATTGCGATTCCGGCACCCGGTGCTCGGCGCACCAATCCTGTGTAGAGTTAACGGCGTTCACAGAGTGGCCGTGCCCCGAGTGATCCTCGCCACTCTCTTCGTGTATTTGCTCGGCGGTTGCGCCGGCAGATGGCTTATCGGCGACAAGAAAGTAAACAGCCGAGGATCCGATCAGAATTCCGGCGATCAAGCCCGCGACTATCAGAATTGTATTTCGAGACGACATAATGCTCTCCATAGTTTGCTAAGCCATCCAGACAGCGAGGAATTCCGCCGCAAAGAATAGGGGCGCGAACTGCCCTCGATACAATTGAAGATGGTGTGAGAAATTCTTAGCGACTCATGGTCGCTAATGACTACGCGGAGAGAATGCGAGGCGGTCGATCCAAATCAACCGACCAGGCCTGGTCGATGATCACCGGGCGAAAGAAATCAGCAGATTCGCTGGTGGAATAGTGAATACTGGAACAGATGTATGTCGGCAGTACTTGAGCGGTTGCGGAACAGCAATGGCAAAATTGACAGTCACCGCAGTTGTCTTCCGAACAACAGTCGTCACAGGCAGTCACATGCCCTGCCCCGGCCAACGCTATAATCGCGGCAAGCACCAAAAGACTGATTTGCCACCATCTGTTCTTCAGCATACTAAAATATACCACAATTGTCGGTAATTACAACCGCAAATATAGCACCGAACTCGTGTCACTATTCACAAATTCCTGACTCCGATTGTCGACCATCGCCATTCAATTTCCTTAGTTCCAATCCTACCATAGCCCTGTGCCTAATGCCCGGCCGGAGCGGATGGCGTGGTGCCACCGGTCGTTGCTGTCTGAACCAAGTGCTTTACCGGCACAGTGTATCGACTGGAGGCATCGTCGTTGAACTGCAGAGTGACTGAACTTTCAAAGTTAACCGGCGCGGCCTCTTTGGTCAGCGCCACTTTTACGTCGGTCGTCTGACCGGCCCTTATCACTTTCGGCAGTGTCACTTTGAGCAAATTCGCAGGAGACCCGACCACTTTCGCGACCAAATCGCTGGTCGAGACATTGGATATTGTAATGGTCATCTCGCCGGTGGCGGTAGAACCGCCGTTAGTCAAGTCGACAATGAAAGGCTTAATTCGTACCGGCGTAATCGAATCCGGCGCAATCAGCACGTTGGCGGTGAATTTGAGCTGGGTCTCGAGAACACCGGGGGGATTGGTCTTCACGGTCGCCACTTTGAGTACGTTACCACTGTAAGACCCTGTGTTGAAAATTAACTCGCCGTCGGTGCTGTCGCCGGGGGCCAGCGCGGTCTTTGAAAACGGGGCCTGGGTACATCCGCAAGCGGGCTGAATCCGTTCAATTTTAAGGGTGTCAGTCCCGATTGATTTCAGCGTGTATCGGTGGGCGATTCGTGCGTTTTGAGGGACATACCCAAAAGCGAAATCGGTTGTCGGCACATCCAGCTTGGCGTCGGCCCGGCTCACTTGGGCGACTAAAACTATTGCGGCGGCCGCCAGTACTAAATGCAGTCGTTTCATCTCACCGCTCCTGTCAAGGCTTGATCTCGTTATTGGTTTTGGTATTGAACACAGCAGTGCCTGCCGGGTTCCAAGCCATAATCTACCGCGCGGCTTGCATTTTTCCGAGCCAAATTGCAGTAGAAACCTTGACTCGTTATCAAAAATCGACATATTGGCCCTCCGTAATCGACTTTTTTGCCTGTACACCTACTTGCCTTCCGGGAGGGAACATGACTCGTCTGCTCAATGCCTTTGTGACACTTGCTATTTGCGCTTGGCTCACTGCCTCGACTTCCGCCAAAGAGTCCTGGGTGGGGCTGAATCTCCGCGCTCAGGTTATTTACATTGAGATGAATCAGCTCAATACCACCAATTGGGGAGTGGGTGCAGAAGGGTCATTCTTCCCGCACAAGCGGCTCCTGCTTGAAGGACGGTACTCAAAGTCGAATTTCTCTAATGGCAACGCGACCGATTACAAAGATTATTACCTTGCTGATGCCTCTCCGGAAATCAAGCCGTTCATGTACTGGGAAGCCGGCGGTCAGTTCAATCTGAATTGTAAGTCGGGGGATTACGAGAACTCCTCATCTCATTTCGACTCTACAACAAGTAACCGAAATCTTAACGACAAATCCTACACCAATTGGTACACCAAGCACACCTGGCTGGCTAGTGAATACCAGCTGTACGGAATTCGCGGCGGAATTTTCGAGGTCAACTCCGGGATGCCGGCAGATCTGGGCGAGGACGCCGACACGATTCGCCAGGCCAATGGCGTGATTGTCGACCCGGCTTTTCGCGACCTGACCTTCACTAACCACAAAATGACCGGCTACTATGTGGGCATTGCCAAAACGCGCGTCTACTACAAAGAGGGACTCTGGCGAACTTTTTATATCGATGTACTGGTCAAGAGCAAGACCGAGTACAAAGACCCGGTACTGACCGGATTCACCGAGCGGAAATATGGTGGAAGAGTCGGTGTCGAAGGTGCTCGCCGTCATATCGGCGGACGGCTTGAGGCCGGAGTTCGTCCAGGAGTTGACCGGCTGTATGTTCTGACGCAACTCTCGATCGGGTTCATGTTGTAGCAATTGCAGAAATTGAGAAATTGCCCAAGTCCGGCCGACGCCCCGCGTCCGGCCGGATTTTTTTGATTCACTTAGTCTCCACCGGCGTGTAACTTTCGTGATTATGGCGACATCGAAGATCGTGCAAGTTCCAAAACGATTAGAATTCCGGTCCTTGACTCAATATCGTAGCGCCCTGTTAGGCGTACTAACCTTGGCGCTGTGTATCGGACTCCTAAAACCTGTATGTGCTGAAGAAATATTTGGCGATTCTCGATCCGCCGTCGACCAAAAGTCCAAGCGGCTGTTGATCGGACTCATCGATACGGGTTTTGATATTCATCACCCTGATCTCCGGCTGGACGGCAAATCACGAATTTTGCGTCTGTGGGATCAGCGTGATCAATCGCGGCACAATGGTCCAGACCACCGGTCGGCGGTGTACGAGAACTTAGATCTGGATACTGACTACAAAATGCCGGATCGCGAAGGCCACGGGACCGCGTC
>JBGAWZ010000456.1:0-2398 GCA_044227335.1 Candidatus Zixiibacteriota bacterium
GCCGCTACCAGACAGATCGGTTTAATTCTCGCCGGTCACACCCACGGCGGTCAGGTCGGATTACTCGGCCGCTCCGTTTTCGAGCCGGCTTTTCCACAGAAATACCTGTGGGGCACGTATCGCAAAGACCAAAGTCTGCTCTACACGACCTCCGGTGCGGGACATTGGTTCCCATTCCGTCTCGGATGTCCACCTGAAGCGCCACTATTGGAACTTCGTCGCGCCTGATCACACATTTCACGCGCACGAAATCGCGCAGACAATATCGCAGTTCTGCCCAACATCATTTCAGTCGGAAGAGACCTCTGTGCGTTGTTGTCAAACTTTTTTTGATTTTTTGGTGTTTTTTTGTTGCGCTACAATTTAAACACTATCATAATAAGCGCGGAATGAGCGGGGATGCGACAGGGTTCACACGCTCCATCATTCCGAGAAGCAATGCGCAATAAGAAACCCAAACCCTTAATTCACCTTTAACGCTAAGGAGCAACACATGCCAGCGAAAAAGAAAGCCACCAAGAAAAAAGCCACCAAAAAGAAAGCTACCAAGAAGAAAGCAACGAAAAAGAAAGCAAAGAAAGCAGCGCCAAAAAAGAAAACTGCGTCTAAGAGGCGTGCGGCCCCTAGGAAAGGGCAGCCCCGGAAGGCGGCCGCAAAAGCTAAGGCCGCCCGTAAGCCGCGGAAACCGAACCCGGCGTTCATGAAACCAATGACGCCCTCAGCCGAACTCGGCGCTGTGGTTGGCGATCGCGCCATGCCGCGTACCGAAGTCACCAAAAAGCTGTGGGACTACATTAAGAAGAATGGACTGCAGGATTCGGAAAACCGTCGGATGATCAACGCAGACGAGCGTTTGGCGCCGATCTTCGGTGGCCGTAAGAAGGTCTCCATGTTTGAAATGACCAAGCTGGTCTCCAAGCATCTGAAGTAACCTTCCGCTTTCTTGGTAAATAAACAGGCCGGCCCTCGCCGGCTTGTTTTTTTTGTCTCTACTCAGCTCCACGAAACACTTGCCGACCCCCGGTGACTACCGTAGTTTGATCCGGCCCACAGTCACACCTCTGTGGCAACGTATATGAACAACCGGATCTCCAACTCTTCGCTTGCCAAACTCCTCGACCAACTCGATCAACTAAAGACCGCTTTCGATTCCACCTCAGCAAAGTCTAAGCTCCGCCTGATTGCCAAACTTCGTGGGAAACCTATACTCAAAGCCGATCGATTAGAAAAATACCACGACCTCCTTTGTTTTCTGCGGGCCTACCCTGATTCGCCGGCGATTTTGGAACAGGCCGAGCGGCAACTGATCGAATTCGCCGGAAGAATCGAAAAGTTCAAGCGCCACACAGGCGACGATTCCGCCTCCGAACTGGCCGATTCCGGAATTGTTGGGACGTCGTCGAGCAACACCTTCAGTTACGACCTGACCCGCGCAATCGCCCGTTGGTATCCGAAGAATGTCGATATCGACTGGGAAGAATACAATCAAAGCGACAGCGCCAATTTGTTGTCGTTTCTTCCGCTCTTAGTCGTGTGGCAGGAAAACGACGCCATCGACAACGACCCGGACTTCGATCCGCGGGCATGGCTTACTTCGGCTATCTCGAATTCGCGACCGACCACTCTGGCGGTGTTACTGCACTTGCTTGAAAAGTCAAAGTTCGACCATGCTACCTGCCGTGCCTTCTTTGAGAACGCCCAGATCCCGATCAAATGGACACTCACCAATTCCCCTGCCTCCCGGACATTGCGGCGAGTTCCAGCCAGAAAGCTCTTCTTTCAATCGGAGCCGATCAAAGGGCGTACCCGTGATCTCCGCGCCGATCTTGCCCGCCCGGCTCGGAAATTGCAGAAACTGACGCGATCGGAAGGGGAGAGGTATGTTCGAACCATAAAAGAAGTGCTCGGAGTGAGGGTACGCGAACTCTTCCCGCTGATCGGTTCCAATCCGGCCGAAGTCTATCGCTATTCACCCGGACGAGGGATCGAAATCATCGTCTACGGCAACAATCCGGACATACGACTTCCGCTTGAATCGAATTTCGGCGCGCTCTTGCTTCGCAACGGCATGCCGGTCGGCTACGGCGTCTCGGCCATGCTCTTTGATCGGGCCGAGATCGCCATCAACGTTTTCCCCGCCTTCCGCTCCGGCGAGTCATCATTCATTATCGAAAACTTTTTCCACCTGTTTGTCACTCATTTCGGCGCCCGCGTCTTACTGGTCAGATCGTATCAGGTCGGGGATGACAACCCCGAGGCAATCGAGTCCGGCTCTTTTTGGTTTTACTACAAACTGGGTTTTCGCCCGGTCAATCCCCGAGTTCGCAAACTGGCCGATCTCGAGGCCGCCAAGCTCGCCCGCAAGAGAGGGTATCGCACACCCGAACCGATGCTCAGG
>JBGAWZ010000457.1:0-2397 GCA_044227335.1 Candidatus Zixiibacteriota bacterium
AGAATCAGTCGCTGACGTTTGGTGTGTCGTCGTCTGATCCTGATGCAACTATCCCGACATTTTCGGCCTTGAATCTTCCGGTGTTTGCATCGTTCACTGACTCAGCCAACGGCGCTGGTTCTGTGACACTCAATCCAGATTTCACGCAGTCTGGTGTTTACAATATCAGCATCGTCGCCACTGACGGTTCTTTGGCGGATACACAAGCTGTTGCGATCACCGTCAACAACGTCAACCAAGCTCCCATTCTCGCCACTATCGGTTCGCAGACTGTGGCCGAAGGGAATACGTTGAATCTTCATCCGACGGCTACTGATGCCGACGGAACTATCCCGACACTCAGCGTGCTCAACCTCCCGCTAAATGCAACGTTTGTCGACTCCGGTAACGGCGCCGGCGGATTCAGTTTCACTCCTGACAACACGCAGTCGGGCATATTCAATGTGAGCTTTGTGGCCACCGACGGTACTCTTGCCGACACCATTGGGGTTCAGATCACGGTGACCAACTCCAATCTGGCTCCTGTAATTACCACTCCGGGACCTCAGGTAGTGAACGAAGGTCAGGTACTGACATTCGGCTTTACCGCCACCGACCCTGACCTGTCTACACCGTCATTTAGCGTGCTCAATCTCCCGGCCAATGCCGTTCTGACCGACTCAGCCAACGGCGCCGGTTCGATTACCTTCTCGCCCGATTTCACTCAGGCGGGGCCATACTCGATCAGCGTAGTCGCATCCGACGGCACGCTCGCCGACACTGGAATCGTTTCGGTTACAGTGAACAATGTCAACCGTGCGCCGGTAGTCGCCGATCCCGGCCCGCAGTCAGTGAATGAGAATCAGTCGCTGACTTTCGGCGTGACATCATCCGATCCTGATGCGACGATTCCGACACTCTCCGCGCTGAATCTTCCCGCTTTTGCTTTGTTCACTGACTCGGCCAATGGCGCCGGTTCGGTAACCCTCAATCCAAACTTCACGCAGTCCGGCGTCTACAATATTTCGATTGTAGCCACTGATGGAACACTTGCCGATACCCAGGCAGTTGCGATCACTGTCAACAATGTGAATCAAGCGCCGGTTCTTGCCAATATTGGCGCACAGAATCTGGCCGAGGGAAATACTCTCGATCTGCATATTACGTCGACCGACGCCGATGGAACAACTCCTTCGCTGACCGCCCTAAATGTCCCGCTCAATGCCTCATTCGCCGATTCGGCCAACGGGGCTGGTGGATTTAGTTTCACCCCGGACAATACCCAGGCGGGTGTGTACAATGTGAGTTTTATCGCCAACGACGGCACTCTGGCAGACACGCTGGTGGTGCCGATAACAGTCGGTAACAGCAATCTGCCACCCTCAATAACAGTGCCCGGACCGCAGAGTGTCGACGAAGGATTGACGCTCGCATTCGGTGTTTCTGCCACCGATCCCGATGCAACCATTCCAGCACTTTCAGCATTTAATTTGCCGGCCAACGCGACCTTTACCGACTCAGCGAACGGTGCAGGCGGACTTAATTTCTCGCCCGACTTCACGCAAGCCGGAGTCTACAACGTGAGCTTTGTGGCCTCGGACGGTTCCCTGGCTGACACATCGGTGGTCGCGATCACCGTAAATAATGTCAATCGTGCACCGGTGCTGGCGACTATTCTGGCACAGAATGTTGACGAGGGTCTGACGCTTTCTCTGCACGTCACCGCGAACGACCCCGACGCAACGTTGCCGGCGCTTTCCGCTCTTAATTTGCCCGCCAACGCAACCTTTGCCGACAGCGCGACCGGCGGCGGACTGTTGTCATTCTCGCCCGATTTCACTCAGGCCGGACCGTACGCAGTTACTTTGATAGCTACCGATGGTACGCTGGCCGACACACAGCTTGTCTCGATCACGGTGAACGATGTGAATCAAGCGCCGGTGATTGCCAATATCGGTGCGCAGAATGTGGCGGAAGGAAATACTCTTGATCTTCACATCACATCAACCGATGCCGATGGAACAACCCCTACCCTGACGGCCCTCAACCTGCCTCTCAACGCAACTTTCACCGATTCAACCAACGGCGCAGGTGGGTTTACTTTCACTCCGGACAACACACAATCCGGTGTCTACAATGTCAGTTTCATCGCCAGCGATGGTTCATTGGCCGATACACTGGCTGTGCAGATCACCGTAGGCAACTCGAATCTCCCGCCCGCGCTGACCGTGCCCGGACCGCAGAGTGTCGACGAAGGATTGACTCTTGAGTTTGGCGTTTCGGCGACTGATCCCGATGCGACCATTCCGACCCTCTCGGCTTTCAATTTACCCGCCAATGCAGTTTTCACCGACTCAGCCAATGGCGCAGGCGGACTTGTTTTCTCGCCAGATTTCACTCAGGCGGGTGTGTACAATG
>JBGAWZ010000458.1:0-2393 GCA_044227335.1 Candidatus Zixiibacteriota bacterium
GTCTTTCTTGTCGATGACCGCTTTGAGAACACCGCGTGTTTCACCGGATGTCGTGGCGCGAGGAATTTTGGCAGCCGGCATCTTGGCGATGAGAACCTCGTGACCAGCCTTGCGCGCCTCCGCTTCAGTCAAGCCGACCCGGCCAAGTTCCGGATCGACGAATAGAGTGTAGGGCACTAACCTGCCTTTTGTAGAACGCTTTTTGTTGTGGAGAAACAGATCGCGCAGGATGCGGAAATCATCCCAGGAAACATGCGTAAAGTGCGGACCACCATTGCAATCTCCGATTGCCCAGATATCTTCTGCGGATGTTTCTAGAAACTCGCTAACTTCTACGTATCCGCGTTTGTCGAGTTTCACGCCGGTGGCTTCGGGTGCTAGTTTTGCGTTGTTTGAAACTCGTCCTGTTGCAACCAAAATATGCGAGCAATCCAACGATTCTTCTGGTGTTTCTTTTGAATCACCTTTTTTCAATGACAACCTTGCAGTTTTTCCTGTGCGAGAAATCGAGGAAACTTCTACGCCTGAAATGAATCGAATTCCTTCTTTCTCTAGCACCTCTTTAATTGCTGCAGCGATGTCTCCATCTTCTTTTGGAAGAAAACGGTCGGTGCGCAAAAGCACAGTAATTTCACTACCCAGCCGGCGAAAGATTTGAGCAAACTCGAGAGCAATGTATCCACCACCGACTATCACCAGGTGTGATGGAAGTTCTTCCAATTCCATGATGCTTGCATTGGTCAGATAGCCTGATTCGGTTAAACCCGGAACGTTTGGAAGCATTGGACTGCTGCCGGTATTGATGACAATGCGTTCTGCCGTGATCCGGCGCTTGCCACCATCGACAGTGTCGACCTCTATCACTTTGTGGTCGATAAACTTCGCAGTTCCAAGAATGAACTCCATATTTGGAGTACTGCTGAAGAGCTGTTTATGCGTATCGACCATACCTTTTACGACGCGGCGTTTACGCTCGATAACTCCCTTAATGTGATTGCCGCCATTATTCAAGTCCAGTCCGAATTGGTCGGCATGGTCAACGTGATGCAGCAATTTCGCACTTGCAACCATCGTCTTTGTGGGTATGCAAGCAACATTTATGCAGGTACCGCCGATCTGGCCTTCTTCGACCAGGGCAACTTTGTGCCCGGCCGGTCCAAGCACCATAGCCAGCGACTTTCCGCCCTTACCTCCGCCCACAATGAGGTAGTCAAAATGCTCGACTGCAGCCACAAGTGACTCCTGAAATCCAATGCAATCACAGGGGCACTAATAGACCTCGGACGCGGCAATCACTTAATTAGAAATTGAGGCGCAGCTGGACTCTCGGACTGTTACTTTGATGGCGATGATGATGGTGATGGTGGTGTCCGCCCTGGTGACCGCCACCGCGGAATACATTCACTTGCCCGCCTTGATTGTGAATCATGCTGAGAATGTGACGCAGCATCATTTGTTGAACATATTGCTGGCGTGGATCAAAGTTGTAGCTGTAGTCATCACCGTAATTGATCGGGCGACCGTAACGATCGTATTGATATTGGCGACCGTCCCGGTTGTAGGCAGCACGATCAAACTGGTCTTGATCAAATTGCAAGCTAGGATCTAACTGCGCGTAGCGATCAGTTTGACGGTAATCGTCCATCGGCCCGTATGTGTCTGCGTACTGGTCAAATTCGGGTTGATAGCTGCCATCGCTATTTTGCGCGGTGCGCAGAGTGTCGTCGTAATAGTATCTCCAGGGCTCTATGTACTCATTGGAGCCGGGATTGAAGGTTTGTCCCACATCCGAGCCGTAGTCCATTCTCCACTGCCCGCTGTTGTCCTGGTACCAGTAGCCTGAACCGTTGTTCGGGACGCCGGGTCTATAGGTCTGGCCCACGTCCGAACCATAGTCGTTTCTCCACTGACCGCTATTGTCCACATAGCTTGTGCCGGGGCTGTAAGTCTGCCCCACATCGGAGCCATAATCGTTTCTCCACTGACCGCTATTGTCTACATAGCCGGTGCCCGGGCGGAAGGTCTGGCCCACGTCGGAGCCGTAATTGTTTCTCCACTGCCCGCTATTGTCGTAATAGCCAGAGCCGTCGTTCTGGACGCCTGGTCTGAATGTCTGTCCTACGTCACGTCCGTAGGTCGAGCGCCAGTCGCCGGAGCTCTCGCTCTGGACGCCCGGTCTGAAAGTCTGCCCGACATCACGTCCGTAGGTTGAGCGCCAGTCTCCGGAGCTCTCGCTCTGGACGCCCGGTCTGAAGGTCTGCCCGACGTCACGTCCGTACGTTGCGCGCCAATTGCCGGAATTTTCGTTCATTTCGCCGGCGCGGAAGGTCCGTCCAACGTCTCCGCCGTAGGTAGCCCGCCACTGACCGCCGCTTTGCGTTTGAGGCTGCTGC
>JBGAWZ010000459.1:0-2393 GCA_044227335.1 Candidatus Zixiibacteriota bacterium
GCCACCCCCACCTGCCGCTGGAGCCGTACAATTTCGCCGCGCATCCGCGTGCGCAAATCGGCGTCGAGATTGGATAGCGGCTCGTCGAGAAGAAATATCGACGGTTTCCGAATAATCGCCCTGCCGAGCGCCACCCGCTGGCGCTGGCCGCCCGACAATTGCGCCGGACGATCGTCAAGGCGACCTTCCAGCCCGATCATCGAAGCGATTTCCCGAACTCGCGACGCGATTTCCTGTTTGGGTGTGCCGGCAACTTTGAGCGGGAATCCCAGATTTTTCTCCACACTCATATGTGGATAGAGTGAATAATTCTGAAAGACCAGCGCGACATTCCTATCTTTCGGCCGCAACTGATCGACCCGTTTTCCGCCGATCCAAATCTCGCCACTGTCGGCCGATTCAAGTCCGGCGATAATTCGCAGGAGTGTCGATTTGCCGCACCCGGATGACCCCAGCAGAACCAGCAGTTCCCCTTCGGCCAGTTCCAGCGACACATTATCAAGCACCGGCGTGCCGTCAAAGCGCTTGCTGATATTTTTTACAATTAGTCCGGCCATACTCTTTGCTTTAGTTTGTGGCGGCAATCACGCCGTTTTCGATTCGGTACCGCGCCGCTCTGGCTCGCAGTGGTTCCGGTGGTTCCAGGGCGGTGGTCAAGAATAGCTGCTCGACTGTCCCAAAGCCATCGATGAGCGCGGCGGCACGCCGTTCATCCAATTCTGCAAAAATTTCATCAAGAAGTAGCAAGGGGGCCATCCGCCGTTTTTCTTTGAGCATCTGGTAGATCGCCAACTTGAGCGCCACTGCCGCAGTCCGCCATTGTCCCTGCGAACCGTGCGTGCGCGCCGGATATCCACTGATGAAAATTGCCAAGTCATCCCGGTGCGGCCCGACCACGGCCGTTTTCTGCGCCAACTCCCGATCACGACTTTGCTCCAGTTGCTCGGCAAATGCGGCTCGCGCCACCGCCAGGTCATCGCACTCCGGATCGATTTCTATTTCCGGCGCATACTTAAGATCAAACGGCTCGCCATCGGAGATATCCCGATAAAACGGCGCCGCGGAGACACGCAACTGTTTTACGAACGCCGCCCGTCGCACCGTAATCGACGAACCATACTCCAGCAATTGTTCGTCAAAGAGCGTCGCGTCCATCCGCGCCTTGAGGGCGGCATTCTTTTGCGAGAGCGCCCGCTGATACGCCACCAGTTCTTTCAGATACGATTGCGAGTGCTGTGATAAATGCAAATCCAGAAAGAGCCGTCTCTGCGACGGCGCCCCCGATAATATCACGCTGTCTTCCGGTCCGGCCGCCACCGCGCAAAATCGCTCAAACAGTTCCACTGGCCGCACCGGGACTTCGTCGATAGTCACTTTCCGCTTTCCCCCGCGTTGATACGCTACCGCAACACTGGCGTTTCGTCCACTCGCCGCCACCTGCCCCGCTACCCGGTAAACCTCGCACCCGTCGCGCAGGAGCACACTGTCGGCCAGCCCGCGTTGCGACCGTCCAAGACACAGACAATAGATGGCTTCAAGCAGATTAGTTTTCCCCGAACCGTTCCCGCCGAAGAAGACATTCACTCCCGGCGCGAACGAGACCGCCAATTGGGCGAAATTTCGGAACGAGGTGACATCGATAGAGTGAACCAGCATGCCGGAAAGTACGAAAAAACCCCGCTCAAATCATCGTTCAAATTGTAACGGAGATTTGCCTCTTATCTCGGAACGAACCAATAGTGGGGACGGGTCGCCAAGCCGGTAACCGGATAGAACATTGATCGATCAGGAAAAGGATCACCCAAATTTCGATAGCTCGCGGCAACATCGTCGGAAAACCAGTCGGCATTTAAGACAATAGCGGCGTACTTCTTTTCAGCTATGGTCGCTCTTATCTCGCGTTCTAATTCTGAGTACGCCACAGAATCGCCTGACCGGATTTCGACTAACGCCATTTTGTGAGCGCAAGACTGTTTACCGGCGAGAACTGGTATATACCCGTGATAGGGGAGCAATATTTCCCCCTGCACCGCCCTGAGTCTATTGACGAACTTGTTCCCCCACTCTTCATCCGCCTTGGTAGGTATTTGCTTTACGGGGTTGTACCATAAAAGCCCAAACTGTAACACAAATAGCGCGGCGAAGACGGTTCCATATTTACTCGACGTAGCACCTGCAATTTTGAATGTGGGATCACCGAGTTTTCCCAGAAACACTCCTAGCGTGATGGAAAGTGCGGCGGCCGTCGGAATCAGGGCGTTTTCAAATCCGCCGGCGAACAGTCGCATCGACCATGAACTTGCCAGCGCCCCAATCACGAAACAGATCCAAAACAGACGGTCTTGGCGACTCTCATTACCCGCTAAGCCCGTCACCAGCGCCAGAAAAGCAAT
>JBGAWZ010000460.1:0-2389 GCA_044227335.1 Candidatus Zixiibacteriota bacterium
GTTTGCTGTCACTGACTCGCGCACAATCAAAGCCCGCGCCTTTGTACCGGGATTCGAGGGAGACTATGTATCATCCCTCTCTGTCCAAAAACTCCTCCCGCATTCGGCGGTGACTGTTGCGAATACTTTGCCGGGATTGTCGTGCAAATACTACGAAGGGAATTGGGACAATATCCCCAATTTCGATACGCTCAAAGTGCTCAAGGATACCGTCACCGATACTATCGCCGTTCCGTTCTACGCCGCCGATTCACTCTACGGCCTCGTCATGAACGGATACATCACTGTCCCAAGCGAAGGAATGTACGAGTTCGGTCTCAGCTCCGACGACGGCTCACGTCTTTGGATCGGCGACTCGCTGGTGGTCGACAACGACGGCCTCCACGGTTCCGGCGAACTCCCCGGTCAAATCGCATTGAAAGCCGGCACTCATCGGTTAACGCTGAAAATGTTCCAGTGCAAAGGCGACGAAGCGCTCGATCTGTGGGTTACCGGCCCCGGACTTGCCAAGCAGATCGTCCCGCGCTCGATGCTTTCGCGAGAATTGCCAGCGAAGAAGAAAGGGAAGAAGTAGGTGGTAACATGTGTCAGGTCACACGCTCCGCATGTGGCGGACCGCAAGACCTGACACAACTTTCGAATCAACGTGGCGTCAAGCGTCTCGCGTGACGTTTCTCATCAAGCGATTTAGGTAGGGCGGGTCCGTCTTCGAACCCGCCATGTTGTAGAGAAAAAGAATGGCGGTTTCTAAGAAGGAACCGCCCTACAATTCCTGAAAATGTCGGGACCGTGAAGATCCCGACCTACAGATTATTTCGGTGCACTCGCCAACGTCGTCTTCAGGAACACCTCCTGTTTTTTGGGCATCCCTCCGCGCATGCCACCCGGTCCGCCCGGCCGACCCATACCACCACCCGGTGGTCCTCCCATTCCGCCTCCCATACCTCCTCCACCGCCACCCACAGGACCTCCGAGCCCGAGTTTCACTCCTTCTTTGCGGCGTTGCATCATGTCGGACATATCGCCCCACACCAGCGTCAGACCGAGCTTTGCACCGGGCTTAGCATCCACTCCATAATATCTCACCGAATCTTTTACCAGCGGAATTCTCATTTCGTATTGGTAGAATCCCTTCGAGGTATCAAACGCCGCCGAAGGCCCTTCATCGCCATTGATAGGAATGACTTTCTCGGTGATACGGTCTTTGATAAAGCATGACAATCTCGGCTCATCTCCCATCTGATCTCTCGGTGGCTGATCCTGCGATATCTCAGGATGTTCAAACCCTTCTGGCCCGCGATATTGGTCTTCCTGTCCACCTCGCATCAACTCCTCGCGCGAAGGTCCACCACGAAAATTAACATAAGTGTCTTTCTTCTTCCCACCCGACGCATCGAGATACACTGTAAGCCCGGTTGCCTTGATCGCGCGCGCCCACTTTCGATCGTTGGTGCGAAAAAGCAAATAGACAAACTGCGCGTCGGAGGCCACTGCTACTGCCGCGTTGTTCTCTTCGAGATATGTCGCCGGAACTCCCTGCCAGTCGCTCGCGCTACCGTCCACCACAATCGGGCCTTTTTTCCATTCAGCTCGAATGTCAACTCCGCCTGCCGACGCTACGCCAACACTGCCGACTGAGAATAGTGCGACCAATCCAAAGGTGAAGAGATTCCTTGTCATGAATGCGTACTCCTTCATTTGTCGAACCATAGACAACCAGCTCAGATCATTGGATTATTCAGGTTCCGCCCAGAAACTTGTTTGCCGAAAACTTGAGAGAGGCCCGCGCGCTCCTAACTCATTGTGCCGACAATTCTTAGCTTTTGAGTCCGAGTTCCGAAACAAATAATCCATTGCCAGATAACGACATATGTGATATATTTCACATAGCAAAGGCAAGGTTGTCGGCGATTTTTAATTGGCCTGCTTCTACCGTCGATTCTGTACCGACGCCGACAAACAAGACGAGAATTGGGTGAAATATGTTAGCTGATATCAACCATCGTGTACGTACCGACAAGTGGCGAATCGCGCCGCATGTTCTCCAACTTGAGACTTCAATCATCCGTGAGATTCTCAAAATCTCCTCTCAACCGGGGATAATCTCTTTCGCCGGTGGACTGCCGGCGGCCGAACTATTCCCGATTGAATTGATGAAACATGTCACAGCCGAAGCGCTCGATCGTTACGGAAGCGACGTACTTCAGTACGGCCTATCTCGCGGTGTGCCGGATCTGGTCGAGATCATCGCCAATCGTGCCACCGAACGGGGCACACCTTCGACCAAAGAGAACATTCTCGTGACCTCCGGCGCACAGCAGGGGATAGAACTGGTCGCCCGTGCCTTTATCGATCCCGGCGATTATGTGCTGGTGGAAAACCCCACCTA
>JBGAWZ010000461.1:0-2383 GCA_044227335.1 Candidatus Zixiibacteriota bacterium
CCGTATGGCGCAGACGATATGGCCGACGCGACGAAGAAGAATGATAGAAGTGCGAGTACTGTACAATGACGCAAGATTACCGATGCCTTGTGATAGGTACATCAGTAACCTACTCCAATTCTCAAAACTGTCAAGGCCGAACGCGACCTTGACGCGCCTTCCCGCCATCAACTGTGCAGCTACTTATCAGCTCAGTTGCCGGTGTACGCGACCGTCAGCATGATCTCTGCAGAGTAATCGCCACCAGTTTGCCACAGTCGAGGATCAACCACGCCACCCACCCAGACAAACATCTGCCCCCCCGCGCCTATCCTCTGCGCCGTCGGTCCATTGGGATTGAGCACGCCGCTTGGGGCCGACTGCGTCGTCACGCCGTTGCTCCAGGAAGCATCATTCGGCCGAAACGAAATATCCATTTGCCCCAAACTATCCGACGTCTGTAACTGGGTCGGCAAAGCGAAATCGATAGAGATTTCCGCCGAGGCCGTTCCGGTGATCGACCATTCGCCGGCGTACCCAACCGAGGATTTGTCCACCGCCTTGCTCACGCCCGGCGTGACTGTCCCGAACTGCAGGTCGTTGGTACCGTTTATTGATAGCGACGACACCACGGTCGCCAGCGCCTGAATCGACGCCCGCTCTTGCGACATCGCGTTCCCAACCAGCACAAGTACTAGGCCGACAAGTGCCAACAGTATCTTCATTGAACGCATAACTCCTCCATGCTACTGTTCCATTCTCCCTATCAAAGAGTGAAACTGCATGGCGCATGCCGGCCCGTGATTCGTTCGTAATGTGCTGTATGGCAATGACTTGCTTGGGTGGCACGCGTCCGTCGACGCGGTTGATTACTTAAGCGGGTATAGTGTAGTCGCCACACCCTCAGCCCCTAAAGAAACGGTGGAGCCGGCCGATACTATTCGTAGGAACTGTTCAAAGATTGAGCAGAATGAAGATGTCAGCTATTGGATTGCGACAGACATTTGGAATCGCCCCCTTTGCAATACTGCTCGTATTGAGCGGGACAGCGTTTGGGCAAAACACTGTTTGGTCAGGCCATTACGGCGGCTACTACAACGACGCCGGCTATGCCAGCGCTCCGACAACCGACGGCGGCCTCTTTGTCGCCGGCTCAACCTACTCCTATGGAAATGGCGATCACGACATCTATGTCCTCAAGTTAGATTCAATCGGTGACACTCTCTGGAGCCGAACCTTCGGTGGCGCGTCGACAGACTTCGGCCGCGATGTCATCGCGACCAACGACAGCGGATGCATAGTCATCGGTTCAACGGCCTCCTACGGAGCGGGCAAAGAAGATCTGATAATTCTCTCTATCAATTCAACCGGATCACTTCAGTGGAGCAAAACCTACGGCGGCGCAAATAGCGACGAGGCCTGGTCAGTGCGATCAACGTCTGACGGCAACCTGATTGTCTGCGGAACGACCAGTTCTTCCGGCGCCGGTTATGGCGATCTCTGGCTTTTCAAGATGTCGATGACCGGCGATTCGATCTGGGCGCGGACTTTCGGCGGAGTTGGCGGCGAATCGGGAATGGCAGTGCGCGAGGCGTTCGATGGATATGTCGCGGTCGGATCTACCGGCTCATTCGGCACAGGATACTCGAGCATCTACGCGGTAAAGACGAACTTCAGCGGCGACTCGGTCTGGGCAAAAACTTTTGGCGGCGACAAAGCCGACTACGGCTACTCTCTTGAAATCTCCAATTTCGGTGACTATGTCATAGCCGGAGCTACCAGTTCTTACGGTCTTGGCTACAACGATGCCTACATCGTGGATATTTCCCCGGATGGAAATGTTATGTGGGAACAGACGTACGGCGGCACGAAAGACGATCGCGCATATTCGATTCGTACGACGCCGAGTGGTGATCTGATAGTCGGCGGCACGACCGAATCATTTGGCGCGGGTGCTGTTGATATGTATTTGCTAAAGCTCAATCCCATCGGCGGCGTGATCTGGAGCAAAACTTACGGTGGCACTTTGTCCGACTACTGTCGCGGGATTTCGATTGATCCTAAAGGGAATTACCTGCTGAGCGGATATTCCTACTCATATGCTACCGGCGGAACTGATCTGTATATGCTGAGTGTAACGGGAGATTCACCCACGCCGGTCGAGGAACTTCCTTTTGAATCACTCCCCGACGGCTACACGCTCTTGCAGAATTATCCGAATCCGTTCAACGGCACCACGCATATCCAATTCACTCTCCCCCGCCGCGCGGCAGTGACACTGACAATCTACAATGTACTGGGACAACAAGTCCGTCGCTTTGAAGAATCCACGCATGGCGCCGGCCTCTTCCAGCTTGACTGGGACGGCACCGACGACCGCCACGCCGAAGTCGCCTCCGGCATC
>JBGAWZ010000462.1:0-2381 GCA_044227335.1 Candidatus Zixiibacteriota bacterium
GCTACCAGCGGTAGCCAGCGTGCATAGACAGTCCGAACCGATGATGTCACCGATTGTGAGGCAGTATCAGCCGCAATCAGTTGCACAGTGTGCGAACTCCCGCTTGGTAACGCACTCGGATCCCATGCGAATTCGTAAGGTGGAGCATTGTCGCTGAATACCACGACATTGTCGACTTTGAAATCAATCGATGTCCCACCCGCGCCACCTGCAATTGTAGCGGAAAATTTCTGGCCGGGGGCGATGGCCATGCCGTCGGCAGGGGAGACCACTGTCATCGTTAACTTTGCGTAGTTTGCAATATATGTCCGAACGCCGGTGGTGTCGGCATTGCCGGCCGCGTCGGTTGCAATCAAACGCAGGGTGTGACTGCTTCCGTTTTGTAACGACGTGGGATCCCAAAGATATTCGTAAGGCGAAATGCTATCGACCGACACCTGAACCGCGTCGAGGACAAACTTAACTTTCGCCGAGCCGTTGGCTCCCGTCACGGTCGCCACCAATGCAGTCGGACCTTTGACAATTGAACCATCGGCCGGAGTTCCGAAGGTCACCCGGAGCGAGTCGACATTGCCGCCGCCACCGGTTGGTGTATCCTTGCAACCCGACGGAATCACCAATCCCGTCGCTAACACGAAGCCGAAAAGAACTACAATTTTCACTAAGCGAATCATTCAGAGATACTCCATCTCGACAATATTACGGAGACGTCACTACTGTTCCATCGAGTCCGACAGCCACATATACACCACCAATTCGAATCACACCATTCAAGCGTGTCGAAGTAGCCGAGGTTCTCACTGTCCAGGTCACGCCGGCATCATGCGAGGTATACACGACCCCGCTGTTGCCGACTGCGACAAAATTGTCTCCTCCGCATGCGACGGCATTGAGTCTGCTCCCGACAGAATCGGCAGTTACCCATGTTGTCCCATTGGACGAGGTCTTGATGATCCCATGTTCTCCGACCGCGACCGCTCTGGAACAACCGCCCGCTATTCCATAAAAATCATCCAACACATTCGAAACCGCCGTCGGCCAGACCAGACCATTAGACGACGTGTTTATCTGTCCGCTGTCGCCGACCGCTACAAATTCAACAGTTGAGAAGCCGACTCGTTCCACTGCGCGAACGCAGGTTCCCCCACTTGCCCGCGGCGACCAACTGACACCATTGGTGGAAGTGAAGATGTTCCCGCCGCAACCGACCGCGGCGATAGTGGTATTATTGGAAGCAACAGCATTTAAGCCCTCCGAAATTCCCGAGGTCGGCGGCGCCACCCAACTACTGCCATTTGTTGACAGAAGCACAACTGATCCGCTCCCAGAGCTACTGACCGCAACAAATCCAACGGAAGACAAGTATGTCACTCCACTCAAATCAACTGTTGTCGAAGATGTTCGAAGTGTCCAGCTCTTGCCGGAATCGGCCGAAGTGATGATTCGCCCAGAGTCGCCCACCGCCACAAGTACAGCGCCGTTGGTTGCAAGGTCGCGTAAGTCATACAGTCCGCCCGTTGATCTTAGCGTCCAATCTACTCCCGGAAGTATCGGAGCGGGTTCAGTGGCCTTCTTCTTCTTACAACCGTCGCCAACGACGAGGCTCAAAATAATCAGAAGGGGCAGAACTGATAGGATAAGGCCGGAGCGCTTAGGCATTACTATAATATCGTCAATTTTGGTAATTCTGTAAAGAACGACCTGTAGCCACCTGCCAACCGCTTTTCGCTGGAATATTTTCAGAAACTACTACATATTGGCCCACCACATAAGGAGAACTGCATTGGGCACCAACCCACGATCGAACCAGAAACGAACGCATCGCCATACCGATATGTCCGCCCGCGTCGGGATCGGCGGTGAAGACAAATTATTCGCGATATTGGACCGGCTGGAAGTTCCGCCGTTCTTGCTTATTCTCGATTGTGTGCAGGACCCGCACAATCTCGGGGCGTGCCTTCGCTCGGCCAACGGCGCGGGTGTTCACGCGGTCATCATGCCCAAGGATCGCTCGGTGGCACTCACCGATGTTGTCCGGCGGGTCGCCTGCGGAGCGGCCGAGAAAACACCCGTAATTGCGGTCACAAATCTGGCCCGGTTTATGAAGCTGATTCAGGAAAAGGGTATCTGGATTGTGGGGACGCATTTATCGGCCGACAAAAATCTTTATCAGACAAAACTCACCGGACCACTCGCGCTTGTCCTTGGATCCGAGGGAGAGGGAATTCGTCGATTGACCGCGGAAACCTGTGATGATCTGATTTCAATCCCGATGGCCGGTACGGTAGAGAGTTTGAATGTCTCAGTCGCCGCCGGAATCTGTCTGTTTGAAGCCGTCCGGCAACGGACGCAGTAGCACACACTCCTCATCACGAAAGAAC
>JBGAWZ010000463.1:0-2379 GCA_044227335.1 Candidatus Zixiibacteriota bacterium
TGATAGATCATGTCGCGATCACCCGATTTGGACGAGAAGACGATTGTCCCGGAATCGTTGGCATCAATTCCCGATTGCAGAAGATAGAGCGACTCAAAGCGCGACGAGCGTTCCCCTTTGACAAGCGTTTTCACCGGATGGGTATTTCCGTTGAGCGCTTTCATATAGATGCCGGTGTATCCAAATCGATTTGCTTTGTACACAACCCACTGAGTATGCCCTCTCCGGTCGTCCCATTTGATCGGCACACCTTTCGTGGAAAAACCGTCACGCGTAATTCGTTCCGATTCCATGCGCGGCAGTCCCTGATCGGCAAGTTGCGGGAAATACCGTTTCTTAAGAGCATATTCCCACTTACGGGACAGCTCTTCCAGGTTGTCGCCCAGAGTCAACTGGACAATTTCGTCAAAGCTTCTCCCCTTGTGCCAATTGTCAAACAACAGGGTCAGCTTATCCGGACCATATGCAGAATCGATAAATCCGCAGATCGATTCTCCAAGCTTGTACATCAGGTATGTTCCCTGCACTTCGTATAGCCTGTCAATCGTGAACAACCTGCCACCGAGGACCATATCTTTGATCACCATATCGGCCTCGGTATCCCACTTTTTCGACCAGAACTCGGCCAGACCTTCGGTGAACCAGAGCGGCGGATAGGCAAAGCGGATCGTGCTTCGGCGCGCGATCGCGACATCCAGACGCGACATAGTGAAGACGTGCACCAATTCGTGCTGGATGACATGCTGGAAATCGTAGTAGGAGCCGTGGAACGGCAGTACCACCCGCCCTTTCATGAACTCGGTAAATCCGGCGACCCCCTCGGGCAAAATACCGGGGATCGTATTGGTCTGGGCAAAATACCCCGGCGAAGAATAGATGATCAGCGGGATTTTCTCGGGAACTTCGTGATTGAATCTGATCGCCAGCACCCGATACGAGTCCTCGGCAATCCGGGCCGCTACCCGCGCTATCTCTTGTTCTTCAGAATAGAAGTAGACATTGAAATGATCGGTGGTCATCACCTGCCAGTCAAATCGGGTGTACTGGACTTTGTTTTTCCCGAAATAGAACTGACTGTAGGCAGGTTCCGGTGGCAGAGCACACAGAAGCGCCAACCCAGCCAAAAGCCAGATATACCTGAATCGGCGATCTAGATTGACGATCCGCAGTGTCATTCGGGTGCATCCTTCACTAGGGCAACATCCTTGTAGACGTATCAGTTCCGGCTTTCGCCCAAGGGAAAGCGCAACTTGCCCAGCACTGGTATTATCGGAAATTATCCGCCAAAGGCAAGGTGTTAGCGGTGTATCCCCGACAGCGCCCCGCATTCAGCGCAGGCGGTTCCGGAAAGACCCCGGACAGCGACACTATACCCTAGCCGTTCGACCAGGAGGTTTCGACATGCAGGGCAGTGGGTATTATTTTCTTCGGCGCCGGCGATATTCCCCAAATAGACAAATTTGAGTCGCCGACGGGCGATGACGGCGGCCTGCTTTAGAGTCGCGCTCGAAGTCGCGGGATTCTGCATCCGGTAATCGGGATGGTAGGCCGACAAATGGAGCGGAATAAGATCAGAAATCGACGCGACAAAATTCACGAGCGCAGAAATATCCGCCGGTGAGTCGTTTTCACCGGGAATGACCAAGTTGGTGATCTCAAGATGGGCGGGGGACTCGGCAATGGCGCGAATATTGTCCAGCACCGGTTCTACTTTGCCTTTGCAAATCCTGGTGTAAAACCTGGGGTTCATTCCCTTCAAATCGACATTGAACGCGTCGACAAATGGAAGCAGTTTTCGAAGGGGTTCTGGATTGATATACCCATTAGTGACGAGCACGACTTTGAGACCCGCTCCGCGAGCAATCGGCGCGACATCGAGAGTATATTCGTACCAGATTAGCGGCTCCGAATAGGTGAAGGCAATTCCGATTGATTTTTCGTCAAGCGCGATCTGAATCAATTCCTCGGGCGAAAAATACCGAGTCGGCGATTTCTCCTGAGAAATCGACCAATTCTGGCAGAAAGAGCAGGCCAGATTACAGCAGTTTGGGCCTGTCGACAAGATCTGTGAACCGGGATAGAAATGGTAAAGCGGTTTTTTCTCAATGGGATCGACCGCCAGAGTGACCGCTTCGCCATAGTTGTCGGTAAGTAGACTTCCCCCTGAATTGTACCGGCTGGTACAAATGCCGCGTTGGCCATCGCTCAATCGGCAGTTGGCCGGACACAAAGTACAGCGAATTACCCCCTGCTCTAGTTGCTCGCCGAATAGCGCCGGGTGTACCACATCGTTCCAAGACGAAGTGGCCGCCCGAAAAACAGTCAGTGAAATCAGGTCGGCGCTAGAGACATTCGCGAGTGTTCCAGAAAACAAGGACT
>JBGAWZ010000464.1:0-2376 GCA_044227335.1 Candidatus Zixiibacteriota bacterium
ACGGCATTTCACTATTGGTCGCGGCAATTGTAGCGCCGCTCGTGGCGATGATTCTCCAGATGGCGATATCCCGCCAACGCGAGTACAAGGCGGACGAAACCGGCGGACGGATGACCGGCAAGTATTTCGGATTGGCATCCGCGCTTGAGAAAATTCACCGTGCGCCGCTTCAGCTCAATTTGGATGACCGTCCCGCGACCGCCAATCTGATGATTGCCAATCCGCTTTCCGGCAAAGGACTGACCAATCTCTTTTCGACTCATCCGCCGGTCGAGAAACGTATCGCCCGCCTCAAAGAGCTGGCGATGAATCCCGCCTCGCAAAGTTATGTCCGCTGACGATCCGGACAGTAGATCATTCGCCGCTCACCTACCGAAAGGACGGTGACCTGTGCAACTTGATCCTACGTTTGAAATTCTCGCCGTTCTCTTTTTGATTTTGGCGAACGGATTTTTTGTCCTGGCCGAATTTGCCGTAATTGCAAGTCGCCGCGCGCGGCTTTTACAAAAGGTCGAGCAACGCAAACTCGGTGCGGTTACCGCCACCAAGTACCACGAAAACCCCGAAACATTTCTGGCAACGATTCAAGTGATGATCACGGTGGTGGCTATTCTCACCGGCCTTTTTTCCGGCGGCGCGATGGTCGACGCGGTCAAACAGTGGGGCCGCAATTCGTCGATAGGATTCGTATCCGAATATCATGTCGCGATTGCGTATGTCGTGGTCGTTGTTCCGGTCACCGGACTTTCGGTTCTGATCGGCGAACTGGTGCCCAAACTTGTCGCGCTGGCCAATCCGGAGCGATGGGCACGGTACACCGCCGGCCCGATGTCGATAATCGTTTTCCTTACCGCGCCCTTTGCCAAGCTCCTGGGCTGGTGTTCACGCGGAATTATCTGGACCTTTGGATTCCAAAAGGATCAGACCACCGGATTTCTTACCGCCGATGATATCGAACACGCGATCACCGAAGGCCGCAAGAAGGGGGTCTTCGACGACACCGAGGTTGACCTGATCCGCTCCTCCTTCGCCTTTTCCGAGGCGACCATTCGCCGGGCGATGAAACCGCGCCCCGATGTCGAGGCATTCGATATCGAGACACCGGCGTCTGAAGTGCTTCGCAGGATCAAAGTCAATCATTACAGCCGATACCCGGTCTACCAGAAAACTATCGACAACGTTGTCGGAGTCTTTTATGCCAAAGATTTGATCCATAAAGAACTAAACTGGACATCATTTGTTCTTCGCGATCTGGTGCGTGAACCGCTCTTTTTCCCCGATTCGATGCCGATGTCCAAAGCGCTGGCCGAATTCCAAAAAGGGAAATCGCATCTGGCGATTGTGCTCGATGAATTCGGCGGCACCGCCGGCATCATCACGCTTGAAGACGTGCTCGAAGAAATCGTCGACGAAATATTGGATGAAGACGACGCCGAAGTCCCGCCGATTGTCAAGCAATCGGATACGACCGCCTTTGCCGACGGTTCGGTTTGGCCCGGTGAAATCAACCAATTGCTCGATACACACCTCCCCGACGACCAGGCCGAAACGCTGGCCGGACTCTTCATGGACACCGTCGGGCGGCTCCCCGACAAATACGAATCGGTCAAAGTCGGCGACTGCCGGATGACTGTGCTGACCAAAGACAAGAATCGAATCCTGCGGGTGAAAATCGAACGGTTGCTCTCGACTCAGGTTTAAGCTGGGCTGTCTCTTTTCTCTCATCTGACGCAATTGCAAGATGTCCTCAAGTGGTGTATAATAGATCATGTCGCACGGTCATTCCCACGGCAATATGTCCGGCCGGAAACTTCTTTGGACAATCATCCTCAATCTGGTAATTACTATTGCTGAGTTTGTCGGCGGCTGGATTTCCGGATATCTGGCACTTCAGGCCGACGCCGTCCACAATCTGTCCGATGTCGCCGCGCTGGTGCTGGCGTGGATCGGTGTTAAAGGATCGCAACGTCCCGCCAGTAAAACCTCGACCTACGGCCTCAAGCGCCTTGAAGTCCTGATCGCGTTTATCTCCGCCGCGACACTGGTTGTGATAGCGGTCTTTATCGTGATCGAGGCATATCAACGCTTTATCAATCCTCAACCGATCACCCATCCGGTGCTGTTTATGGTGATTGCCGCCATCGGACTCTTCGGCAATCTCGCGTCGGTCATTGTGCTCCATTCCGAACGGGGCAAATCGCTGAATATGAAGACCGCCTATTTGCATCTGGCGTTCGATACTGCCTCGTCTGCGGTTGTTTTGATCGGCGGCGCGGTGATTCTTGCCACCAATCTCGTGATCATCGATACGATTCTCTCGGTCGCTATCGCGCTGGCGATCTTCTGGTCGTCGTATCTGGTCATCAAAGAAGCCGT
>JBGAWZ010000023.1:0-10930 GCA_044227335.1 Candidatus Zixiibacteriota bacterium
GCTTGGTTGATTTCGTGTCTGTCAGTGCCCGAAATTGTCCGAGTGGAATTTGAGCCACTTGCGAAGAATGTCGTACACGTAAGCTGAAGATCCAGTGGGTCCGCCGTCGTATCCACTGTACGGTCGTTCCGTTATCTGCGCGGTCAGACCTTTTCCTTTGAGGTAATTGATAAAGGACTGGGTCATCGGATGGTAATTGTACGGCGAGGATGACGAAGTCGAGAAATACATATTCACGCCGGCCAGCGGAGTTCCTCCCGCATTTTCATAGAGCGAATCGAGGTTGTTCCGCATCCACAGACCCCAGATGGGTGTG
This sequence comes from Candidatus Zixiibacteriota bacterium, assembly GCA_044227335.1. Lineage (GTDB taxonomy): Bacteria > Zixibacteria > MSB-5A5 > GN15 > FEB-12 > JACRAV01. Next base: position 317 of record JBGAWZ010000023.1, read on the forward strand.
TATAGATCGCCCGGAAGATTCGGCGCGTGGGCGGAATCGATATAGAACGGGAAACAGGGATCAAACGAATGGTACGCCGCCATACCGACCACCAGGCCGGTGTCGAGCGTCTGCGTATCGGTCACAGAGATTGTGGAATTAAGCGTAATCCGGATGCTCGAATCGCCCTGAGAAACAATCGGTACGTAGGAGAAACTGACCGATGTATCGAAAGGCGAAAATGCAAACGCGCCGCCCAGCATGATCAGCGATAGCGGCGAGACGCCCAGACTGTCAAATTTGATATTGGAACGGGCCGGTTTGCGATGCTGGTACTGCTCGGCCATTGCCGTCTTGAATACCGGAATCAGGCCCGAAGCGGCGTCGTCACCGTCAAAATCCAGTGGGCCGTCGGTAACAGAAACTGAACTGTATACGCCGGGATGTTTAAGCAGGGCGCGGAATACGCCATACGATCCGGTACCGATACCACCGATACCGCGCTTGGACGTTGAGTTGATCGTGGCCGGAACAATAGTTCGGAGATACGCCGGAAGACCGGAGTCACCGGGCGCCGCGATAATGCCATCATAGTATCCGGCCGGCCCGCTGTTGCCATACCAATAACCACCGAAGACCTGATCATTTCCAACGCAATGAACCACCATCGGCTGAATCTCGCCGGTAGTGATCATTTCCTGTAGAATGTCGTAAAGTCCGTGGTTGAAATAAAAGAACTTGTCCTCGCCTTCAGGTGTCAGGAGCACCAGTGTCGGGACCGGCTCGTTTCCGTAGCCGGGAATAGCAACTTTGGGAATGTACATCGCGCCGAGCAGAAGTTGAGATTCGTTGCGGATCTGTAGCGCCAAAAGCGTGTCGTAGACGTGGTCGGCTTTCGGGAAATCCTGCCATTGTTCGATATTGGCGGCATCGGGCAGATTGGTCCCCCGATCGGAACATCCAAATCCGATCAAGAGCACTCCAAGAATAAGTCCGAATAAGATATATCGCTGTGACATGATCGTGCTCTCCTAGAATCGGTAATCGAATGAAAGAAGGGTTTGGATCGTTTCGGCTTTGTAATCGCCGGGGAAACTATCGGCGATACCGTCGGAATTGAGGTCATAAAATCCGCTGACACCCAGATCCGGGTAGTGGCGATAGCTGAGGACCATCGAGCAGTTGAAGCGCGGCGAGGCATGAAGTGTCGCACCGGCGTTCAGTCCGAGCTTGTTGCCGGTATCGAAAAACTGCGGCGTGTTTGAGGTGTTATCCGGATCGGCCGACTGATCCATCGAACCGCCCGCCATAAGCGACAACTTTGGAATCCAGTCGTACTTGAGGCCGAGCGCCAGTTTGCCCGCCGATTTCCACTCTGTGGGGCGGACTGTGGAGGCTGTCAGAAATGACGAGATCGCCTGGCCGGTGCCGCCGACCGGGTAACCGGAGGCGTTGGTATAGTCAAACTGGAAACCGTCGAATTTAGACCACAGCATCAGTTCAGCATCGGCCGCTACCAATAGTTTTTCGGTAAGCTTGTACGAAGCGGCAACGGCGAACGAAGCGGGGAGTTTCAGCTTGGTTTCAAAGTCGGAGAGCATCTTCACCGACGCACCGCTGGTAAACAAATACTCAGCAGAACCGGGTGTGTACCCGCGAGAGGTCGCCTCGGTCAGGTCGCGCGGCAGAAGAAAATTGAGATTGGCAGTACCCTTGATGGTGATGTCGAACGGCACTGCGGCGGTAAGCGCCAGGGCACCTTTGCTGTGTTTGTACAAAAGGCCGGCGCGGACACCGAATCCCCAACCATTGCCGTCGGCCCCCACAAATTGGGGAATATGCTCAAAGGGCCGGAAATTCAGTTCCGGAATCGGATTGTCGCGCAACACTACATCGCTGAAGTTCAGATCGGCGCGCAAAAGTTGTAGCCCGATACCGTAGCCGAACTTCTGATCCGCTGAGCTTTTCGCGGCAGTGAGTTGAAAGGCGACGACATCTAAGTTGTTCTTGAATTGGGTGGTCGGATATAGGCCGGACGCGGAGTCGTTGTACGCTTCCAGCGGACGGAACAATTGCCAACTGATATTGGCGTCGAATGGCTGATAAGCCGATAGTCCGATGACCACCTCGCTCTTACCGAACGGGAGTCTGGTCACCAGGCCTGATCCTGGTGTATAGTAGATCTGGTGAAAATTATTGATGCTTGTGCCGTTCAGCATTCCCGTTGCGTAGAGGGTGTTCGTATCGACCCCGTCCCTGAAGAAATAGGCTGGACTCACCTGATTTCGGTTTTGGGTAAACGAGGCATATGCGCCCAGCGAGTTATCCTGCTGGAAAGCCAGACCGGCCGGATTATAGTAAGCGGCTGTCCAGTCGTCGGCTATCGAACGAAACGCTCCACCCATCGCCTGGGCCGAGGTTCCCACGGCGGTGTTCTCAAAGCCGCTGGCCGCCACCCGAGGGGAGACCAAAGCCAGTCCAAGCAGTGCACCTACCGCGATTTTGACAATCCCCATCACGTACTCCATCTCACACGTTTGTAAAAGTCGTTTTCCCTTCCATTGCCGCGGAGCGATTGTTACTTGCGCCATGCGGCGACAAGTACCCGACATCGATTCCTCAGCGCTGTCCTTCCAAAGACGTACATCGTCTTTCAGATACTCAAAAAAACAGGCCACGAAGTTACTTAATCGGGCAGTCAGTGTCAATAGCCGAAGATGTTGGGATTCAACGACCGAGGCCAAATCGGCCGCCGCGAAAAACTGGAATCGAAAGTCCCTGATTTGCTTAACTTACGTAAACTCCAAGCAACTGATTCCTTTGGGCTTACGACCAGCAAGTCGCTGTTTTCCGTTCAACGCGACCTCTCTTACTCCGATACTTTGACCGAGCGATCAGTCGAGCCAGAACGGAAATCGATTCCAGAGCGCCGGGAAGATTTTGACTTGCCGAGCACTGCTCACACTACTCCGAGCATTTGTGTCACACACTTAAGCCGTTAATCAGGAATACGTTGCGCGAATGTGCGCGTACTGGCACCGACCTTGCAAGATAGCCCTTCGAGTGCGACAGGAAGTCGTGCGGAGAAAAGTCACTTTAGGAAGGTGCTCATGCGAAAGGTTCTTCTACTCATTATTGCGGTGATCATTCTGGTCTCGCTCACCTGGTTCCGGTCAGGGCATGCTCAAACTCCAGACCCGGTGCTGGGCAAACGTTCCAAAGCCGAACTGGTCAAAGCATATCAGGACAACGGCGGGGTAGCGCGCGATCTGAAAGTCAATCTTGGTACAAACCAGGGGCTTTCCAATACGCTCAATCCCCAACAGTATGCCTCGCCGGAGCTGTTTGATATGTCGAGCACGCGCCCGGACACGATGTTGTTTCAGTCCAAACCGACCGTCTATCCGACACACTCGACCAATATTCCATTTGATTCACTCAAGCCGTTCGGTCAGGTGTTGTTCAATTCGCCGCGCGAAACAACTCCACCGGTCGATATGGCCGCCGCGACTGATTACTTGCTCGGCCCCGGAGACAATCTGGTGATGCGACTACTTGGTCGCTCTGAAAACGAATACAATCTGACGGTCGACCGCGAGGGGAAAGTGTATATACCGCGAGTTGGCGAACTGGTTGTCTGGGGACTAACCGTCGACGCTTTCAAGCGAATTGCTGAGCAGAAACTTTCCGCCGTCTACACCGATTTTCAAATCACTGTTTCGCTTGGGAAAATCCGTTCGATTCGAATTTACCTGACCGGTGAAGTCCGCTTCCCCGGAGCATACACCGTTTCCTCGCTCACATCTTTGTTTAATGCCCTGTATCTGGCTGGTGGTCCGACTGTCAATGGTTCGATGCGAGATATCCGTCTGATGCGTTCAGGTAAAGCAGTCGCAACTGTTGATCTCTATCGTTTTCTCTTAGTTGGCGACAATACTTCTGATGTCCGCCTCGAAACCGGCGATGCGATTTTTGTCCCTGTGGCCGGGCCGCGGGTCGCGATTCGCGGCGAAATCAGGCGGCCGGCGATCTATGAAATCCGCCCCGATGAGACTATCACCAACTTGTTATCGCTTTCGGGAAATCCGACCGCCGAGGCGCATCTTGAGCGGGTCATGCTTGAACGAATCGCCGCCGGCGACCAGCGGCAGGTCATTGATTTGAACCTTGAACCACAACATACACCGGTCTGCACCGAGAAACTGACCGATGGCGACAGGGTTACGGTCTACTCGATGTTTGATGCCCGCAAGAACACGGTGGGCATTTTCGGAAAAGTTAAGCACCCCGGGTATTACCAGAGAACTGAATCAACGCGAATTTCTGATCTCTTGGGACAGGGCCAGCTACAGGACTTCGATGTTCACCTGGATCGCGCTAACATATTCCGCCGACACTCCGACTGGCGAACCGAAATTGTCGCCGTCAATCTGCGCGCGGTGCTCACCGGGGACACAACTGCCAACATTCTGCTAAGTGATCGCGACTCGCTTGAGATCTATTCGATTCAGGATTTGAAATGGAAAAGATCGGTCCAGGTCTTGGGTGAAGTACAAACACCCGGATCGTATCCACTCTATGACAATATGACTGCCGCCGATCTGGTCTTTTTGGCTGGATCGTACACCCGTTCGGCCGCGACCGTCACAGGCGAACTGGCCCGGCTCGATTCGCTTGGTAATGTGACGATTTCGCGGGTCGATCTGGCGTCCAGCGACGGCTCCAACGTGACGCTTCAAGACAATGATCAGCTCTTCATAAGACGCATTCCCGAGTGGCAACTGCACCGGACAATCTCGCTTGAGGGCGAGATCGCTTTTCCCGGTGAATATGTGCTCTCTGATCACGAAGAAACACTTTATGACATTCTAAATCGGGCCGGTGGATTCACCGCCACTGCTTTTCCGGGAGGAATCATTCTGCAACGCCCCTCGATTGCAAAAACAATCGACCGGATGCAGATCGGCGCGGTGCTGGACAAATCCAATCCGATTATCAGAGACACTCTTGGCAATCTGACTCGAAGCAAAGTATTTGAATTGGACACGATGTCGGTGTCGCGCATTGCGCTGGATGTCGATGCCATGCTCAAGAGCAAGGGAAAGTCGTTCAACGTCACGCTTAAGCCGGGCGACAAGATTTTTGTGCCGTCCATACCGACCGGAATTAGCGTCCTCGGTGCAGTCGGAGCCAATGGCACGATCATGTACAAGGAAAACAAATCGGTCAGGTACTATGTGGACCATGCCGGCAGTTTCGCGGCCGAGGCGGACAAGAAAGGCACGCGCCTTATCAAAGCCAACGGAATGGTTTTTGCCGGCGGGAGCACACTCGGGCGAAAAGTCGAAATGGGTGATGTCATCGTAGTACCGACAAAAGTCAAAACCGAACACGACTTTGGGCGCACCCTTACCAGTGTTACCGGTGCCGCGGCCGGAATTCTCGGTTCCATTTTGGTGATATCTAAGCTCTAACGAATTCCCTTTTCTCACCTTCCGACACCACCGGTAGTTGCTCGCATCAACTGCCGGTGGATTTTTTTGTGCGGGAAACGATTTCATGTACAGAGGGGAAGAGATGGCTCGCCGCACCCGTTTGACTCAACCTCAGCGCGTTTAACACGCTGTGTGACAACATGATACTGTGGGCGATGGACGTACCGGCTTTGGCACCCGCCTTGCCATTGTCAGGGAGTGTCCGAAATGGATTCGGACCAGCCGAACCAACCAACGGTATTGGCGGCGAAAGGAAAGAAGGATTCTCAAATGTCACAGGATGTGCAAACGCAGACAAGATCGGCCGAAGAGTCGGTCACTCAACTCATTGCTTATAAGACCGGCGTTGCCGAATCGATGATCGGCCTGTACTCAAACTTTGAGTCAGTACTGATAGAACTGTTTGGAACCGGTGCGAGCGACAACGGCCGAGTTATCACCGGCGGCATGGTCACTCCGGAGGTGCTGGTGGCGGTCGACAAAGCTGGCAAGTCGTGTATGGAAACAGTCGGCGCATCCGCTTTTTCATCCGACATCGACGCTCTTCTGGCGGCAATCAACGGCCCTGCCGACACAATATTTATCTCCAATCCGAACCGAATCAGCGGCGCCGATTGGTCGCTTTCTGATCTTGAGGAGATCGCACAGGCGATCCCCGACGGACTTTTGATTGTCGATGAATTCTATCACGACTACTATGGCATCAGCGCCGATCCGCTATTGACTAGGTACACCAATATTGTCATTCTGCGCTCACCTGCTCCGGCACTTGGTTTGCCGGGGAACTGCGGATACCTATTGGCGTCACCCTATCAGATTGAACGACTTCGCCAGGCACGAACTCTGGGTATTTCGGCCGATGTCGACCTGACGCTACTGACCGAATGTGTGTACGACACCGAGCGGTTGTACAATCGGCTCCGTACGCTTCATCAGGAAGCGCTCCGCATGATGGGAGAGTTGGCGCGCCTGGGTTTCCAATGCCGCCTCACGCCCTTTGACCGTCTGATCGTCAAAGTTGCCTCACCGGCTCCCGCAGGTGATCTGCTCGCCAGTTGGAAAGTGCCGGTGGAAAATCTCGACGCCTACCCCGGCTTGAAAAATCAGATACGAATAGAAATCGCTGGGCCCGACAAGAACAACCGCACACTTGAAGCATTCGGATCACTTGCTCAAAGTGGAATTACATCACGTCGACAACCACGGCGGACACTTGAACTGAAGCGTACCGCCGAAAAAAGCGAACTTGACGCCCTCGTCCTCCCGCCGGCACGCAATGAGCGCCTGAGCGCGTATGTGATCGAGGATTCTGATACTGAAAAAGCGGTGTCGCGATGATCGAGCCCTCCGCGCCAGTCATCGATGAACAATTCGATAGACTGACTAAGTCAAATAGAGTCGACATACGCCAGTTAACCCCCGAGCCGTTGTCGACCGAACCTGCTGAAAGTCACTTGCAGGATTCGCAAACGGCTCGACACGCCAGCCGCCTCGGTCGAACTCTATCGCTACTTTCCTGCGGTCAAATCGGAATGGCGATCGTTTCGGTCGGTGCGATCTGGCTCAGCTTACTCGTATTTCCCGGCGCAAGTGAATCATTGCTAACGGCCACAGCTCTGCTGTTAACCGTACGTCTTGCCTATGTGCTCACGCGCGGTCCGGAGCCGGTGTTGACTCGGTTTCTGGTTCGCAAGACAGTGCGTCGGACATTGGTCGACGAAGCGAAAATCTCGACCGGCGTATTTGCAGCCGCATTTTTGTTGGGTGGTGCACTGTCGCCCAAGGAATTGATTACTTTCGCAATCGCCAATGCGGCGTTTCAGATCGGGCATCTGGGTTATTCCAGAATTATCCTGCGACAACTTGCCCAGCAAAATCAACGCCAACCCCGCTCGATACACACTTCTCGTACAGCAATCGTGATTGGATCGGGCGCACAGGCGACAGCCGCCGCAGACCTGATACTCGACTCACCCGAACTCGACACCAAACTCATAGGATTTTTGGACTGGCGGCGAGCCGATTTGTGGCGCTACCGCGATGTCCCGCTGATCGGGCATCCGGACCGTCTGGCCGAAATCATCGCGGGGGGACAGGTCGACGCCATTTTGATTGCGGTTGAACCTTGCGATTTGGTCGACACCCAATCGATATTGGCAAAAGCCGAGGAAATGGGTGTGAATAGTTATCTGCTCAGCGAAATACACTCCCCCGATGTCGCCGTGCTTCGCCCTGAGTTTCTGGGTGGCAAACCGGCGCTCGTTTGGCGGCATGTCAAAGAGAGCCGGACCGCGATATTCACCAAGCTGTTTTTGGATCGATTGGGCGGACTCTTCGCGCTTGTGATGGCATCACCGATCATGCTTGCGACCGCGCTGGCAGTGAAAATTGATTCTCGCGGGCCGGTTTTTTTCAAACAAATCAGGTGTGGTCTCAATGGCCGCACGTTTGAACTCTACAAATTCCGCACGATGGTGGCCGACGCCGAGCAGAAGAAAGCCGAGTTGTTCAACCAAAACGAAATGAGCGGCCCGGTGTTCAAACTTCGGCGCGACCCTCGTATGACCAAAGTCGGCCGACTTCTGCGCAAATATTCCATCGACGAACTCCCGCAACTGTTTAACATCATCAAAGGCGACATGTCGCTGGTTGGACCTCGGCCACCTCTTCCGAAAGAAGTCGTTAAGTACGAGCCGTGGCAACGCCGCAAACTTTCTATCAAGCCGGGTTTGACCTGTATCTGGCAGGTCTCCGGTCGGAATTCCATCGACTTTGAACAATGGATGCGAATGGACCTTGACTATATTGATCACTGGTCGCTCTGGCTCGACGCCAAAATATTGATTCGCACTATTCCGACAGTCCTCAAAGGGACCGGTATGTGAGTCCCATCGGGACTTTTGGCGTTGCGCTCCTGAACCAAATTGGGTTAAGGCATGAAGACTCTAAAGGCACTGTGTTGGGGAGGAAATATTGGAGTCGTCTGCGTGTGTTCATTATTGGCCGCACCCATTCCAGTCGGTCAACGCGAATACGATTTTGTCTACGACCGTTTGGAACAAGCCGAATTGTTTGACCGAAACTGGTATGACTATCAACTGGGGCCGTACAATTCGCTTGACTCCACCGACCAGATCTTCCCGTTTGCCTCGCGCAATACTCTTACCGATAACCAAATTCAGCTGTACGGATTTGCGAGCGAGCAATTCAAAAGCTCGAAGGACCGTCGCGGACGGATGTTTGCGACTTTGCGGGGTGGATTTGCGGCACAGCCGATTTCGGGTCTGTCGGTGATCGGACAGTATTCTCTGGACGAATCCAAGGCACGCGACCCGATCTATACCGGAAAAAAGTGGCGGGGATTTGCCGGCGACATTGATCTGGCCTTCGCGCACTATTCAACGCGAAAGCTCAATGTTATGTTCGGCAGGTTTAGTTCTTTCTGGGGAATCCGTCGTTCATTGATACTCGGGGCGAATGCCCATTTGGATGGGTTTGGATATTCGGTTAAACTTGGTCGCCTTGCTTTTTCCTATCGATTCGGTCAACTGGCTCAGGATTCAATCGGGTCGGACACGACGACGCAATGGCCCAATAGATACTTAGCCGCACACCGAGTTGATCTGCACGCCAGCGGTGCGCTTCGTGTTGGATTATTTGAATCAGTGGTCTTTGGCGGACCGGGACGTTCACCAGAGTTTTCGTACCTGAATCCGATCATATTCTATCACGGCTCTCAGTTGAATGAAAATGTTAACGACAACACAATAGTCGGCGCCGACTTCACCTGGAAACCGCGTCGGGGCCTCAAGCTGTACGGTCAGGTCGCTATCGATGATATCCAGCTCGACAACAAGAATCAGGGGGATGAAGAGCCGGCCGAGTATGCCCTGACTATTGGAGCTCTTGCCCATTCATGCAAAACGAATTCCGAAGCAAGAGTGGAATACACTCGCGTGACCAACAGGACATACAATCAAATTCTTGCGCGCAACCGGTATGTGAATGGTCACGACCCAATCGCCGATGTTGCGGGGAATGATTACGACCTTATTTCAACGGAGTTCTCGCGCTGGTTTAAAGAGAATCTGGTCGCGAATCTTCGCCTCGCATACAAACAGCAGGGTGAAGGCAGGATTGTAGCGCCCTTTGACCAACCCTGGCTTGATATGGCCGGCAATTACTCCGAGCCATTTCCAACTGGCACTGTTGAGCGGACCCTTACTTTGTCGCTGGGGGTGCGCGGTTTCGTCAATTCAATAGTATTTCTGGATGCCGATGCCGGCTTGTCGCGAGTCGTGAACTATGATCACACATCCGGCGACAAGCGGACATTGCCGTTTGTTGCAGGTTATCTGTCGCTCTATTTCTCAAAGATTGTTGGATTGGATTAGATTTTTGCCAACTGACCGCGGAGCGGTCGGCTACGAACAGAAGATGGCCGGTTCGAAGACGGACCGTCCCTACAAGACGGAAGTCACGCTGAGCCTGTCGAAGAGTGAAATGTCTGTAGAGAATCAGGCTTCGACAAGCTCAGCCTGACTCGTGCCGGCTATCGCATGTTGTTCTGAAGTCACCCTGAGCTTGTCGAAGGGTAAAATGACCAAACGTAGGACGGGTTGACAAAGGTCGCGCAAGCGGAATGCGCCAACCCGACTTACTCCTCTCGAATCAACGTGTTTCAATCTACAGAATGCATTATTATTCCATCGCGGACCGATGAAATCGATATCGTTTACACTGGTTATGTTTGTTTGTGCTTTGGCGATATTCGCACCGGCCGCAGAAGCAAAGATGAATCAACCGTCCACACATACCAATCACCTGATCGGCGAAAACTCGCCGTATCTGCTCTCCCACGCCCACAATCCGGTCGACTGGTATCCGTGGGGCGACGAGGCAATCGCCAAAGCGCGGACCGAACAGAAACCGATTTTTCTCTCTATCGGATATGCCGCCTGCCACTGGTGCCATGTCATGGAGCGCGAGTCATTCGAAAGTGATACGATTGCAAAATTTCTCAACGAACATTTTGTCAGCATCAAGGTCGATCGCGAGCAACGCCCCGATCTGGACAATATTTATATGGCTTTCACCCAGGCGATGTCCGGTTCGGGGGGATGGCCGATGTCGGTCTTTC
>JBGAWZ010000465.1:0-2371 GCA_044227335.1 Candidatus Zixiibacteriota bacterium
AACGGTGATTACGGCCTGCTGGACTTCCTGCCCCAGATAGTTCTCTGCCGATTTTTTAAGGTACTGCAGAATCATCGCCGAAATCTCGGGCGGAGTGTAGGTTTTGCCGGAAACGTCGACGGTTGCGTTACCAGAGGAATCTTCGCTTACTTTGTACGGAACGATTTTTTCTTCACTGCCGACCTCGGCGTGTTTGCGTCCCATAAAGCGTTTGATCGAAAAGACAGTGTTTTCGGGATTGGTGACTGCCTGACGCTTGGCGGTCGCGCCCACCAGTCGTTCACCGTCTTTGGCGAATCCGACAACCGACGGCGTCGTGCGGGCGCCCTCAAGATTTGGGATAACGACCGGGTCCTGGCCCTCCAGAACCGCTACGCACGAATTGGTCGTGCCTAAGTCAATGCCTATGATTTTTGCCATATGTTTACTCCTTTACTTCGTATTCTCTGTGGTATTCGACGCCGGCCCTTTCGACACTGCCACCTGCGAATGCCGAAGAACTCTCTCCCCCTGCCGGTACCCTCTATTTATCTCAGCGGCCACAACGTTGGCCGGATGCTCGTCGGAGTCTATTTGCATAAGCGCTTCGTGCAAATTTGGATCAAACGGTTTTCCGATTGCGTCAATGGGCGTAATTTCGTACTTGGTCAAAAGCGCAATGAACTGGCTATGGATCATCTCCATACCCTGCTTGAGTGAGGCGACATCGGAGCTTTCCTTGCAATGCGCCATAGCGCGATCTAGGTTTCCCAGAACATCAAGCAGATCGGCGAATACGCGGTCGCTCGCGCCCTTGGCGGCTTCGTCCATCTGACGATATGACCGCTTCCGGAAATTATCAAAATCGGCGATTGACCGGAGCAAACGGTCCTCAAGTTCCGCCACCCGCGAGCGGAGTTTCTCTTCTTCACTCTGCGGCTCCGGTGGCTCGGCCCCCTCGACCGCGGCGGCCGGCTCGGTGTCGGTTAAGTGACCTGAATACGATTCCTCGACTTTGATCGAGTCGTCAGGCGAGATCGGCTCTTCTTTTTTGCTCTCTGCACTCATCTTTTCCCTTACTTTTTTTCGATGCCCGATAAGACTTCGGTGATTGAACGGGCAGTGTACTCGACAACCGACACCAGTTTGCCGTATGGCATACGAGTCGGCCCGATAACGCCGATGGTTCCCGTGATATTCCCGACACGGTATCGCGAGGAGACCAGCGAACAGTTCATGATCTCGGCGATCGAGTGTTCTCGTCCGATGGTGATCACCAATCCTTCGTCGGCCGCCTGATTGAGAAATTCGGTCAGGACCTTGCCATTTTCCAAAAGTTTGACAAGCTGAGTCATTTTCTCCCGGTCGGCAAACTCTGGCTTGACCAACAAGTTTTCGGTCCCGGCAGTATGAATAGATTCCGTACCTTGATCAGCCCAGATCTTTTCCTTGGAATTCAGTACCAGTTGGATGAGTCGTGGATTACCGCTCACGCCCTGGAGTCGCTCGGCCACTGTTTTGCGAATGGTCGAAAGTGTCACGCCGGAAAGGCGTTCGTTTAGGATCGATTCAAGTTCCGCCAGTTCACGCTCTGAGATGACCGCTTCGATTTCCAGAATGACCGAATGAACCAGGCCGTGGGCGACCACAACTACCACCATCAGGCGGCCGTCGGAAATCGGAATCAATTTGATGCTCTTGAGAATGCCGTCGTCGAACTTCGGATTAATCGACACACCAAGTTGCTGGGTTATTTCGCCAAGTACTTTTGTAGTCTGGCCGAGTATCTCGTGGATGCCGCGCCCTTCGCGCAGGATCGACTGCTTGATCACGTTCTTTTCGGTCTGAGTCAGATGCTCCGGTTTGACCAAGTAATCGACATAAACCCGATATCCAATGTCGGTTGGTACTCGGCCCGCTGAGGTATGGGGCTGTTCTACCAGGCCAAGTTCTTCAAGGTCCTGCAGGGTATTGCGGATGGTGGCGCTTGAGACCCCCATGTGGAACTTGTTGGCAATGACTCGAGAGCCGACCGGGTCGGCCGTGGAGATATAGTAGTTGACCAAATTGGCCAACACTTCTTTCTCGCGATCTGACAGATTCTCAAATGCCATAATAAGTTAGCTAAAGGACTTTCACTCCTGCCATTCTGGCAGTTTAATTGGCAGATAGTAGTTTAGCAATGTTTTGAACGTATGTCAAGAGGAAATGGTTCGGCCTTTCTAATGGCCTTTAGGCCGGATTTGGCGGGCGCGCCTTGACCTCGTAACGCAAGTATTGTGTGGTTCGCCCGGCTATACATCAGCCGGGCGAGCTGAGCGATTTGACTTAGTACGCGGTATAGAAAAACGTACTGGCTGGCTTTCCCAAATAGTGCCCCGAAGCGCTCTTG
>JBGAWZ010000001.1:0-46674 GCA_044227335.1 Candidatus Zixiibacteriota bacterium
GATAACAGCGTATCATTCTCGGTGGCGTTCCACGTTAGGTTGAGCGGTGAATGGCTATCGCCGACCGAATCAACAAGGTGAAAGAGTTCAGACTTGTATGCGTTATTGGGCCATGTTGCGGACGTATCACACATATTCCAAGTCAGGAATAGATCGCTTGCCGAGTTATACTTTTCTGGCGACCAGAATATATCTGTGGCCTTGAAGTAGTAACGGTTAAGGCGGATCGCCCTGACCACACGCTGAGAGTCGAGTCGAGCATAGTCATCGTAGGCGTTGCCGAAATCTGTACCCTTTATAACCAAGAACGCCGTATCCGCAGACGTAAGCCCCGAATTGTTCCCCCCGATAATCAGCGAGGTCATCCCCGCACCCTTGCCGATCACCACGTTTGGAGTGGCCGACTTGTGAACATCGAGTAGGATAGTACCACCCGCGCCCTTGAGGATATTGGAATCGAGTGATGTTGTCGAATCAAAGTCTGCCGAGCCGTTACCGCCACCACCCGCAGACGACCATGAGAGATTGCCCGACCCGTCATTGACAAGCGTTTGACTTGACGACCCCTGAGCCGCGGGGAGCGTTAGGTCATAGCTTGTAATCGCCGAGGCATTACCACGAATCCGAGTGCGGCCAGACGTTGCTCCCTGAAATGCGAAATACCCACCGGGAAGCGTCTTAACCGTGTCGGCTAACACCTGTGACGCCGAATCAATGCGTGACTTATTCGTACCGTCGTACATTCTGATACGACCATGGTAGGCGGCAGAGTCAAACTCGGTCAGTCCAGCGTCGGCAGATATTTGTAGTTTTCCCGATACCGTGAACTTAGTCGTATCGTTCGCGGTGTCCCTTGTCATAGTCAGCGCAACGTCCTGAGTTGGGTTTGTTGTATCAGACACAAACTTAAACGTATTCGACTTCATCCGGGCGACAGCAGATCGGAGTGTATCAATCGTAGCTCGCCCATAATCAAATATCTTCGACCCTATCCCCGTACCCCTGAGTGTATCAGAGTCGAACGTATGGTTTGAGGATGACCCGATAATAACGGGGACATCCGCCACCCCCCCAACATAGGTTGGATTAAGATACAGGGCAGAATCCGAATTGATTGATAGGTAGTTGCTATATCCGCGAATCCCCGACACACTATCAATGCGCTTACCGTTTCCCCAAAAACGAATGTTGTTCCCCATATTGAGGACGTTGTTCATTTTCAAGCCACCACTATTACCGGCCCCACCAGAGGTGGTTCCACCAGTGCGCCAAATAGTATAGGTAGATGAATCGTAGATCGTCCCCATCGTATCTTGGGCCGCAGACCTAAAGTTGTAGACATACTGCGTCCCGTTGTTACGCATGACCCGCACCCAATCGGGTGTGAATATCGCCGTATCTCCCGGATGTGCGCCAGACTTAATGATATTGAGTCCCGTATCACCGCGCATGGTATATGTCGATACATCCCAGAAGCCACCAGTATACGTTGTTGAACCAACCACATAATCAGAGTTGTCAAGCGTCTGATCTATACGAGCGTTGTCACCCGATCCGCTACCACCCGAACCAAACGTCCACGAGTTGAGGCCCGCGTCAAATACGGGAACCGTAGAGGCCGACGGTGAACCAGTAACCGTATACCCAAATAGGTTGTTGTCGATATAATACTTAGACTTGTATGCTGAGTCAGAGCTTGCGGTTGTAACGTGGTAGAGATCACTAAACGCAAACGGGGAAGCGGTTGAATCTACTTCAGTCTTATTGATCGACTGCGCTACAATCTCCGAAGTCCCGGTAGCCGATCCGTTGACAAAGGAACCGATGACAGTAGACAGATACCCGTTGACGTTCTGTAAACCATCACCGTTGAAACTGATATAGGGGGGAAACGTAAACTCGGTACTGTTGTTGAAAAGAAACTGGCCCGATCCGCCAGTCCCGATACTCAGAGCCCCTTCAACATCTACATTGCTCTTGGCGACGATTGTCTTTTGAAATGTCGCGGTATCTCTGAACCATGACCCGCTTGTCGGGCCGCTCAGCTTAAACTTCGCATACCCCGAAGAGTCGTAGATTTTTACAGTGTCGTTTCCATAGATGATAATTGTGGTATCACCATGAAACCTTTTAGCGGGTGAAATGACTGCCGGGGAACCCTGCGCGAAGCATTGGACTCCGATCAGTATAAGCACCGCCGCCAACAAAAGTCTTTTCATAAGGTACTACGCTTTCCGGGGCCGTTCGCCCCAAAGGTGCTACGCTATCTCCACGCCCAATGCGTGATGGTCAAAAGAAACAGGGCGAACAGTCCCGAATCAATATAAAGAATCGTCTTGGTTTTCATTTCTCCCTCAGTAGAGTCAATATCGAATCCTGTTTGGCGACAATGATGACCGCAATACTATCCCGCGAGTTGATATATTGCTGTCGCATGGCCTTGACTCTCTCCCGATCCTTTGATTTGTCGAGCGTCAACCACGCGCACCACGCCGCGATAAACAGAAACAGGACGAGCGGCATCCACTCGAAGGTTATCCGATGGACTCTCTCCGGTTCAACTCTCATGGGTGCGCTCCTACTTGTGTAAAGAACCACGATACAAACGCAGGGACTACTACTCCGACAACCAGTAATATCCCGATCATCTTTGCCCGATCTATGCGGAGTTCGTCAAGTTGCTTTTTGATTCCCCCGTCTCCATCCTTACCAAAGACAGCGTCCTTGATCTGGCGAACATCGGTACGGACTTCAATCAGTGTGTCGTGGTCGCTTGAGTGTTGTTGTTCCGGCATTAGGTATTCCCCTGTATCTACTGTAATCGGTTGGATGGTTGAGGTTGAGAAGGTTGTGCGCTCCGAGCTTTTGCTAACTTTATCCGTAACTCATTCGCTTTTGCAGTATCACCAGACTTAACGGCCTGCTTAATTTCCGTCAGTAACTTGTCAATCTGAGACCTTTGCTGTACGCGCCGGTAGTTGGCTTCGGCGGCGGTATTCCCCGGTGCCGTTCTAACTGGAGAAAACGCATTGATATATGGCGACGGTCTCAATATGACGCGCCCCTTAGCATCCGTGTACGGTTCCACCGTATCGCTTAATCCGATCACGCTCTTTTTCAAGTCGTCAATAAATCCTTGCGGCATTTCGCGTGATCCTTTGCGGAAAACGGGATCGAGCATTGTGTTGACCCAAGTTTGAAATGAAACCAACGGAACGAATTGGCGAACGGGGTTAGACACCACATTCTTAATCAAGCTCTCCTCTCCGGCTACGCCCTTCACTAAATCGTTCACTCCGTCCATATAAGACTGGTCGGAGAAATACCGGGCGGTTCCTTTTATCATGTCGCCCAACTTATCCCACTGATCGTCTGAGAGTGCTTTCGGTTGCTCGTTGACGTAGTAATTAGTAGCCGCCGCCAAAGCGAGAGGGAAAGCAAACGGGCCAAGTTTCGTGTAGCTGTACCAGTCGTTTCCGATCTTAACGGAATATGGCGGGTGAGCATCATAGAACGCCCGTCGTTGTGATTCTCCTCGTGGCGGGGCCCATGTAACATTCCCTTGAAACGCCCAATACGCCGCGCCCGCGTAGACGGTACTCCCGATCATAGTCTTTGCTACCTGTTGCATCTTGGCTGTGTTGCCGGGTATTGTTGCAATACCAAGCGGGGAATACTCCACCCCCATTTTCGCAATCTGAGAGGGGGTCATCACAAATCGCAAATACCACTTGATCGGCTTTATCCCCTTGATTTCCGCCTCTCTCAACCGAAGCATCTGCGCGGTAACTTGATCGGCGAATGACAGAAGATGACCTTGACCGGATTCGTTCTTCGGGTCGAGCTTGGCGCGATAGAGCCACTTTTCCGCCTGATCCCGCGCTTGCTCGTTTATCTTTTCAAGGTCAATCCCCTTGCCTTGTCTCTTAGCTGTGGCCGCTAATTCCTCTTTGATACCACCCTCAAGAAATGCTCGGACAAATTGATCCCCCGCCTCCATTGCTCTCGTAATGAAATAAAACTCTTTGACCACCGGGGCATTGGTGGGAATATGCGAAACGTCTGGCCTCTCGGTCGCAGACTTTCCGGTAAAGGCATCCCGCGCTCTGGCTATGGCATCGGGAGCGGCATTGACTACCCCCTTGAAATACGGTCTCTGATTCGCGTAGACGGTACGCTCCCTACCAATGAGTTTCGACGCCACAGCATCCATGCCGCCAGTCAATAGAGTTGTCGCCGGTTTGGTGAGTAGTAGGTTGCTGAGGTTACCAGTGAGATTGACTATCTGAGTATTCGGACTACTCAACAAATTGATATAGGCGATTTCATCGAGTAAGTCATTGACTTTCCATTTTTCAAAATCTCGGTATGCCTCTGTGACTTGTCGAGCGTCGCGGACATCTACTTTCGCCATACGCGCCGCAACTGCGTCAAGATCATGTCCCGCCTTTGTGAGTTTGTCGACTATCTCAACAAAGTATGGCTGTCGCGCTTCTCCGGCGTTTATTCGATACGCACCAAGTCTCCGGCCTGCGTCGGTCGCCCATGAAGAAGCAACCGCGATATTCTGCCCCAACTGTTTCCATGTTTCTGGCGACGCCTTCCCCGACTTTTCGATTTCACCGCCAAGTCGCGTCTGTTGCATCCGGGCGGATGTAATAGCTATTTCAGCTTGCTTTGTCGCCGCTCGGTCTGCGATAACCGCCAAAGGTTCCGAGACAGCCGCCGCCTGCTCAACCTCTTTGAAGGTAACTGGTGCGCCCTTTTTCTTTGAGAGTTCCGATTGTAGGCGAGTTGCATAATCACCAATCACCTTTTTGGTTGCTTCGGGGGCTTCGATCTTGTCAAGGTTTATCCCCGGCGCAACCTTCTCCGGCCTTACCCCCGCTCTCATTTCCTTGCCGGTCAACTTCCCGCCGCCCTCTTTGAGGGGTGAGCGCATCATCCCCGCACCGAGGACACCTATACCAAGCGCGGCAGAAGCTACGTCTTTGCGGTCGTCATCGTTCAGCGCACTATACGCCGCCGCGCCAGTGGCTACCCCTGCGGCTCCGAGCGCGATCTTGCCCTTCCCCCCCCCCTGCGGAGATACGGCTGGTTTGGAGAGTAGGCGTTCGGCCACATATCTATTTGCAACCGACGCTCTAAGAGTAGGGATAATGCGGGGGGCATCAACAGACATACCAACGGGCGGGCCTTCTTCGATTACTCCCTTTTCGGTAAGTCTCGCCAAACTGAGGGCAAGTTCTTGTATGCGCTTGGCGTCGCGTTCTTCTATACCGAGAGACTTCCGTATACCATCAAGTGTAATCGGTCGGTTAATTCTCGTATCGAGACGTGGCTTGTCGAGTGAAAGACCCGATATTTTCTCGTATACAAGGCGGTCTATTGGTTCACTAAGATCAACAACCGCGTCAACCTTCCCCTCCCACGGCTGTTTCACCTGCGGAGATACGGGGGCGGGTTTGCCACCCTTATCCTTCATCGCTTCGCGGAATTTCCCGCCGACTAATCCAGCCAGCCCTAAACCCGCCGCGCCAAATCCTGCCGCTTGCGCTCTTTGATCTTCATTACCCGTCAGATAGTACGCACCTGTGGCTGTGATCCCGGCAATGCCAAGTCCGATCAGTGCTTTTGAAGGTCTGCCGATTCTCCCGCCCGATGCCACAAACTCAAGGTCTGAGCGCGGGAGAGTTGACAGCTTTTCGTCCGGTATCCGGCCCATTTGCCTGATTTCAGATTGGAGTTGTTCGGTTGGGGCTTCCTTGATCGCCCGCACCTCTGGCGTGCCAGTGGTAGCTTTCGGTGTCCTAATCATCGGCTCCGGTGCTTCGCCTACGTCCATGCCTTGCGGAACTGTTTTCCCGCCTCTTTGAATACCTGTGGCGCGGCCAAGCTCGGAGATAGGTTCGGGGCGTGGTTCGAGTCCAGTTGGGGTAGTCTCTGTGGGGATGGTTTCACGCGGAACCTCGGCAGGCCGCATCCCTCGCCGCACAAGGCCGGTCGCGCCCTTGAGTCCACCGGCCAACACCATGCCAGTACCGAACGGCGCAAACGGGTCTCGGTTGACCGTCTCTTTGGCTTGGGCTATTTCTTCCGGCGTCATCATCAGCCCTGCGGCCTTGTCGGCCAAGTCAGCCGGAGCCGTTGTCCAATCGGGGGGATTCTCCGTACCAAGTAGGTTCTGTACGCCATGTCGGTACAATTCCCCGCCCTGCGGTAAAATGGCCTTACCGCTTTGAATCAGGCCCGTGCCTGCACTTTTGACCGCCCCGCCTACGGTTAGACCCTGTTTTTCGGGATTGACCAGTTCGTCAGCGAATCGAGCCATGCCGGTAGTTAAAAACTGTGCGCCGCCGATTCCCGCCCGGAACGCCTCGCTACCGCCGCGTCTGAGGCCGGGGCCGTATTCCCTTTCCTTCTCAATCGAAGGATCGAGAACCGTCTTTTGAATATCTTCGTCTGTCAGCCGCGCCAGTTCGCCCGCTCCGGCCACAAGTGACTTGATACCACGAACGACAGGGGCAAACATCCGAGTTGGCAAACTGCCAGTCGGTTGCCCGTAATTGGACGGCGGCGGCGTAGCGTCTGCCACGTTGCCGGAGTCAGCAGTCCGGCCCGCCGCCGATTTAAGACGTAGGTACTCGTCTCGGAGCGAACCGCCCGATTTGAGCTGGATGTATTCGTCTCTCAAAGACATTACTGGCCGTTCTTCTGCCGCCAAAGGGCGACGTAATCCTCATATTCTTGGGGGCTTAGACTCCCGTCATTTGGCGGGGGAGCTTGCCGTTTCGACCGTAGACCCTGATTGATCTGGCCCGCCAATCCCATATTCATAGCAACACCCGGCTCATCTTCCGGTGAAAGTCCAACCTCGGCGGCAATAGAATCTCTACTCAATCCGTATTGCGGAAACATCCCCGAATACCGATCAAAAGACCCCTTCATCGTCGGAGTCTTATCCGGTTCTTGACCAGTCGCCGACCACCTATTAAAACGCCTGTCATAGTCGGACTGGATTTTCTCAGTGAAATTAGGCGGTACGCGGCCCTTATTTGCGCTTTCTTTACTCGCCGCAATCCTTCCAATCAATTCGATTGCCTTTTCCCGCTCTTCCGGCGTTTTACCGTTGGCGGCAACGTGTTCAAGGTCGGAGTTAAACTTTTCAATTTCGAGGGCAAGCCGGTCACGCGCCGTCGCGTTCCCCGCCTCTGTCGCCGCCAGTTGGCCGCGCTTAATTTCAGACTCAAGCCCGAACTGCCGCAACTTGTCGCGCTCCAAATTGTAGTTCCGCTCATCGGCCTGTTCTAATCGGCGCGACTCCAAGCCGAATCTCTGTTGAGCCATTTGGTCTGCCGCCGCCTGCCGCCGCACCAACCCTTTTTGTCTCTGCCATTCGGGTATGGCCTCAGCCGCGTAGTCAGCCGTCCGAGTCAGTTGGTCGAGGAAATCGTTCAGTGCCATTATCCCCTCACTTGGGCCAAGAACATGGCGATTTCATTTTTCAGCTTTTCGTTCTGTAGGTCGAGGTCAACACTGGCCCCGGCTTCCTGATCCAAGATGTTCCCGGTAAACTCCCCAAAGGATCGGCCCTTATCGAACCGATTGAACCGATCCCCTTGCTCCCCAAACCTTGAAGCGTCGTGCATGATCGCCATGCGCCGGCGGCTCAGTAGACCCGTCACGTTAAGTGGATTGTTGGCGCGGGCTTCCAGTCCTCGAATAGCGGTCTTTCGGGTGTTCTTGTACGGATCGCGCTTGAGTAGTTGAGCCAGTGCGCCGACACCTTTCAGGCCGATTCCAAGTAGAGGATTGGCGGCTCCCGCCGCGTTTCCGGCTGTGTTCAATCCGCTACTCAACCCGCTTTGTGGAGCTTGGTAGTTCTGATACTCAAGCCCGCCATATTGCGGCCCGTTCATTTGGGGTTTGAAAGACGCGGTGCTTGCCAGCCCTTGTTGATCGTAATTTGTGTAGTCGTCAAACGGATTGTACCCCATAGTTACCTCGCGCTTCCTACACCTCTGAAGGTGTGAAAAATCTCTATCGCCTGAACCGAGCCGGTAGCGAAATTATACGAACCAATGCCAAGTGATTGCAATGTAATAGAGAGTCCCAACCCCCAATTCGCCGATGAGACGTACTTCCCACAGTAGCCAGTCGCCAGACTGTCAAAGGCAATCGCGCTCTCTAAAGCCGTTCCCTTTTCATTCGTGATTTCTCCAAAGAGAATATCAACCCCGGCAACGGCATCCCTCGCCTGTAGATTCACCTGTAGTATCTGATCGTAGTTGAAGTCAGGATAGAGTAATGGAGTCTTGTACGCGATGGGACAGTACGCCCCGGTCTGAACATCTTTGCCGCTTGAGTTGGCGTATTTGTAAAGAGTCGATCCGCCCTTTTTGAAAAAGTAGAGCGTTTGAGTCGGGGTCAGTCCCACTGTGTTTCCGGTATCGTAGAGACACGCCCCCCCAAACGTCATGTTGGTAAAGGTAGACCATGCCTGCGCCGCAACATCATAAACGTAGGTAGTGTCTCCAATACACCACAGGGCTTGACGTTGATCGGGAAGGTATGCCCCTACGGCTCTGGACAGAGTAGTGACCGACATTTTCTTAAAGTTGTCGAGCTTATCGGATACCAGTCCGCTTACGAAAGTTCTCTCAAGGTTCGGGCCTTCGCTTTCGAGGACAACACCGGCCCGACTCATGTACATATCTCCACTCTCAACTTTAACATGAGAGAGAGGGGCGATCATTCCATAACCTTCTGAAAGTTCGGCGTCCCTGAAATCCAGTCTCAGGTTGTAACCCCGATCATCTTTCTTGACTCTGATCGCGTTTCGGGTCAGCCACATTCCGGTTATTTGGTGTCCGTCATTCGGATCAAAGTCGGTGTAGTTCTGTAGCGGATAATTGGCCTGAGAGTCTACAAGCTGTGACGATCTCCAAAGTCGTGATCCGTACCAACCGAGAACTTGGTTGTTGACAGTAAGACCACCAGAGAATAACCCCGGACTTGTTTGGAGTTTGAACCGCCCGTTGAGATTTGCAGAATCACACCGGATCGAATCGACCAGAGAGTCTTGACTTGTCGGGACTTGTGCGACCCTTCTGAAATTGACCGCCGAAAGAGAATCGGTCGCTATTCCGTAGATCGGCCACCATTGACCCTTGAGTGTTCGGGCCGGTTGAATGTTCGTCCATATCGTATCGTATCTTGTGCATTGCCAACCCCCGGCAGTAAAGATTTCCGCCGCGCACACCAAGAAATACTGTCTCGCATATAGGGTAAGCTCAGAGCGGTAGACGTTCATCAACAAACCAGACTCATTCGCGCCCACGCGAGGAAGTCCTATCGTGATCCGGTGGAATCCGAGCGTCGAATCTTTCCGTTTCTGTCTAACCCAAAGAGTCCTGCCGGTATCAGATTCTAAACCCGTGAAGGTATCGACTATGGCGGTAGTGTAGGCATACCCCATATTCAGGTTGTCATGGTTCCCCGCCGCGCCCGCCCACATTTGATTTGCTCCACCAGTCACCGTATCAGAGCGTATAAACGTCGGCGCACTCCATCGTCTGTTTGAAATCACAGCCAGTGAATCTCTACCATGAACCGATCTTAATGCAGTGGGATGGAGTAAGGAACCAAGCGAGGCGTCGGCGATGTTATCCGTGTAGGTAACTGTATCTGCCGTATAGTCCGCGCCGATCTTCAAATATATCTTGGTTGTGCTGATCCGAAACAGTGAGTCATTGTCACTAAACTCCCCCGGATTCGATCTTGTCCGGGCAATGTAGCAGTAGGCGGAGTCAACAGAGGAAAGCAATGAGTCCCGCACAACCCGCCCAAAGTTGCGGAGTAGCACCTGTCCGTTGCTTACGAAAATAGGGGGAGAGAGCGTACCGGCCTCAATCGAGTAACTAACACCACTTTTGAAAGCAGTGATGAGGTAGATGGCATATCTGTATTCCCCGTTCAGATTCCCCGATGTTGTAAGAGGGATCAGCTGGGGCAGTCCCGGAGCTTGCAGGGGGATGTTTCTCGCGTAGGTTCCATCCCAAATTATTCCTGTCTGCTGTCCATTGAAAGCGTAGAGCCGGTCGTTGAACTGGAAAAACGTGGTCGGTTTCTGTACTGACCAGTTTGTTGCAATCAATCTTGCTGAATCCAGATTCGTAGACCCGTACTGAGTCGCCCACAGACAACCATATCCTTTTGAGGTTGAATCAGTCGCAAAGACCAAACAGCGTTGACCATTGGCAAGGTTTACAACTCCAATCGCAATGATCGAATCGGCTCCGCTCTTGACACTGATCGAATCGAAACCCGGTCTCTTTGACAGAGTGCGAATACCGAACTTTGACAGCACGATGTTGTTGCAGATTCGCGCATATCGGGAGTCAATATCTCCGTCACCATCAACTGTGTTCAGTCCGAGAAACCCCGATATGCGGTCGAACTTCACGGGGTTTGTCTGCGCGTGACAGGTCGAGGACAGCAGTAGAGCCACGATAAGCAGAACGCCGATGATCGCGCCAAAGAAGGTTATGAATCTGAGGAAGTTCCGCGACTCGCTCATTTCTTCAACTCCTGCCCTCTGGCTCTGATCGCCGCCACTTCTCTTTCATAGAGCTTTCCGTATCCCTCAACATTCGTCCAGTTGCTCATTATGATCTCACACTTTTGACACGCTTTGTATATGAGTAGCTGTCGGTACTCTCTCGCAATATCAGTCGAGTCAGCATCGTTCGTCATGTAGTGGCCGTTGGCGTAGTATTCCACAAGGAACGTATCGACCGCAATTTCTTTCGGGTGCGTCTGCAATCTCCGACCGAAGGTGAAATAGTATCGAGGTGAAGAGGCATCCCCCCTCTTTTGCAGGACGCCTCCCATTCCACCGGAGAGATCAAAGAGCGAATCTTCAGAGACGTATATCAAGGGAATCCTGAGCGAGTCTTTGCCCATTTTCTTGAGCGAGTGAATCCGCAGGAAATCGGCGTTAAGCGCAACCCCCTCTCCCGTACTGGTCATTATCACCGTGTCGTATTTCTCGACGGCAGGGAGTTCTCGACATATCTCCGGTACAGAGGAATTGATTGCAAACTTGGCGACTCCCAGAGTGATCTTTGCGTTACCAGTCGAGGGAAATCCAAGTTGAGCCATGACCGCCGCCGCGAGTGAGTCAAGTCGATTGGAGATATTTGTCAGTGGCAGGGTATCGCCGCAAGCGACTTGTAAGTAGTCCGTGTCGTGAACGGATCGCAATGTACTGGCGGCGTTCTGAATCGAGTCAAGAATAACATTGACCGTATCACGAACCTTATCAAGTAGGGTAGTGTCAAACGTGGTAGCCGCTACCGCTTTCACGCTATCACCCGAACCGCCAGCGAATCCGATATACTTTGACGTGTCGGCGAATAGGGCCGCTTTCACCTGTGCCGCAGTCGCACCAGACCCAGAAGCCCGGAGTGTGGACGATCCATTCTGCAACGTATCAAGAATCGCATAGGTAGAGTCTTTCGTCACGAGGGAGCGATTCAACATCGTATCGCGTTGCGCCACCGTCCACGTCGTATTGGTGTCCACCCGTAAGGACGAATTGACATTCTGGAGTGTGTCGAGTATCTCTTGTACAACAAGTTGGAATCTGCCGGTATTGTCGTAGGTTTTCAGGGTATCGAGCAACTCCTGTACGACCAACTGGAACCGGGTAGCATTGTCGTACGTTTGGAGCGTATCGAGTATCTCCTGAACATCCGCCTGAAATCTTCCGGCATTGTCATAGACCTGAATTGAGTCTGCCGAAATGCGGGCATAGATCACCGCGTTGTGTATCGAGTCCCTGACCCAGTTGTCGTAGAGTTGGATACTGTCAAGTATCTCTTGAGCATCGGCTTGAAATCGACCGGCGGCATCGTAGGTTTGTAGGGTATCAAGTATTTCCTGAACGTCGGCCTGAAACCGAGTAGCGTTGTCATAGACCTGCAAAGTATCAAGAATAGTTTGGGTTGTTGCCCCTAAGTCCTTGGCCGTCTGTGATGTTCCGGCGACAGTCTTTACCTCATCAATCAAAGTATCCGCATATATCTCCATCGAGAATTGCGTCTGAAACGGTGCGCCGAGTCGCCATAGAGTCACAACACCGGCGATCTGTCTTGTTGTTGTTCCTGCATTTATGATCCTTGCGGTGTCACAGAATACAAACATTGGTGCGCCAACTGTATCGGCGCGTATCCCAAGAGCCGCAAGACCTGCCGCCGTAACGGTTGTCGTGCTTGTCCCGTAAATGACCTGAGATGTCGCCGCTCCCGTATCAGCACCAGTAGTAGCCCACACCGCAATAGTCGCGCTATCGGGCCATTTGATTGCGTTGTAGACACCCGTATCCATCGCGGGGTTGAGCGGGAAGTTCACAAGGCGAAGTGCCAACTTCTTACCAAGATCAATAGCTCCCACTTGCGAGGCGATTAGCGTGACAAAAATTAGAGCAATAATCCGCTTCATTTATTTGTCCTTGAATTGGCAGTTCTTCGCGTTCGATTGTAGGTAGCCGTTGCCACAGGATAAACCGCCTTCGTGTAGACCACCTTCAGCTTCGGACGATTCCCACTGGTCGCGTTGTCGTCGGTGTAGATTTGACACAGTTGATCCCATGTAGTGTAACTCCCATACCATGGGAAATAGAAAATGAACCCCCCATGCGTTTTAGCTGTGTCGCCCGCATCCATTGTCTGCGCCACCGCCGTCAAATCAAACTTACCAACCGAATCCGTCCCCCAAGAAAATGTTGCCCAGTTGTATGTGATACTGACTGTTGTGTCAATGTCGTTAGATACGTTGCGCCCACCGCTTGTGTTCCACGTTGTCAATGCTTTGTAGTTTTCCCAAGAAGCTCCCGTTTCCGTCCACTTCGTGGGCGACGTGACTCCACGCCTCACCCGCGCACACTTGAATTGACCGGTCGTAGCGCGGTCGAGCGTTCCGAGATTACTTTTCACAATAAGCGTACACGCCTTGATGTAGAGATTTGCGCCACCATGATTTAGTGAGTCCCCAAGGGCGTCCCATCGGAATAAGAGATTAGCACTCTGAGAAGTCGGGACAGAATCATACCAC
This sequence comes from Candidatus Zixiibacteriota bacterium, assembly GCA_044227335.1. Classification (GTDB taxonomy): domain Bacteria; phylum Zixibacteria; class MSB-5A5; order GN15; family FEB-12; genus JACRAV01. The sequence goes on from JBGAWZ010000001.1 coordinate 13,117, forward strand.
CATGCAGTTGTGTTTGTACCGTAATTCGTCGTAGTCGCCGCCTGATTGATATACGTCATATCACATTCGGGGCCAGTACCAGCCCCGATAGTGAACGTCGTGTCGGCGAACACCGTGACAGCACACAGTAAGAGAACTATGAGGGCAAGGTATTTCACCGCTTGAGCTCCTCGCGTCGTGACACCGGAGGCAGTCGCATTTCGTTGTACATACTATCCACCGAAAACGCAGACCTGAAATCCGATAGCTGAATGAGTGCTTTCATTCTCACCTTGAGTAACAAAGCGGGCCGGTAATCATCTGGAATCAATGTCGTATCTGAATCGGCCCCCAAGTAATTAGGCGTCGCAAAGTATTCGATCAGAAACTTGTCGGGGCTTCCCGATTCTCTGAGTCCCTTCGGATGAGTCTGGAATCTTTTCCCAAACGTCGAATACCAGTGCGGGCTTTCGATCTTGTCCCGATCTTGTTTGACTCCCTGCAATCCACCCGTCTTTTCAAAGAGACTGTCGGGGTTCGTTACGTCAAGCGGAATCCGTAAAGTATCTCCTATGATCCTCGAAGCTCGGTGTATTCGTAGGAAATCAGAGTTGAGAGCCGCGCCTTCCCCTGTTTTGGAAATCAGAACCGTATCGAACTTCTCTATTGCCGGAAAGTCTCGTGACACCTCTACGGCAGATTCGTTGATAAACATATTCACGTTCGCAGTGGTCAGCTTTCCATTTGTAGACGGTAATCCGAGAGCTGTATATGTATACGCTCTCAGTGAATCCCTACGGGGGGAGATCGCCCAAGAGGATTGAGCGAGAATGAGTAGAAAGCATACGAGCTTTGTCACCATCAATATCCATGCAGAGAGTTCATGTTTTGGAATCGTTGCCGCGTGGATTGATCGAGGGAAGCCGGATCGGATTCCGCGTTTGAACCCTGATAGCTTGAGACCATGTTATTGAAACTGGCCTCCGCCGTTTTCGCGTAACCCGGAACAAACTTCTTGATGATATTATCGACAATCACACCCTCCCACCCTTTCGGCCACTGTTCACAACTGAGATTGTTCTTTCGATACCGATAGCGGATTGTATCGCCAGAAGAGATCGGAGACCCGGCAAGCTCTACGACGGGCTTGTCATTCTGTCTGGCAGTTCTAATCCAATACTTCACAACCGTCAGTAATGACCTGTCGGGATAGAGCGAGTCAAGTGTGGTATCATCTATTGAATTAAGTAGCTTGAGGGTCGCGCCATATCGAATGTTGATGATGTCCCTTGCGTCCTGTTTCTTCCCTTCAAGTTTGTACTCGGACACATTCGCCAGAGACCCACCGGGGAAATCCGTCACGTCGCAAGTGAAATCAAAATCTTGGTGAGCACACTCATCCACGCTAATATCCACCTCTAACTCTACCGCCTTTTGAAGGTCAGCGATAGGATAGTCCTCTTGCACCAAGGCGTTACCAACAACCGCTACTCTTTTAAGTCCGCGTATTGCGGGTTTAGACATCACAAGAGCGACGAAATCCGCTTTTGTCACGCCGTTTTAACTCCGAGTGAAACCAGCGAATCACCCTGAACTTGGAACATCTCTCCTTCGATGGTTTCGCTCTTGAACGTCTTGACGCTCTTTTTAGCATTGTGAATAGCTGTCAATGAACGGGCTTCTGCCATGCTCTTACAGGGGATCGCAATCCCGTTCTTGAAAGCATCTGAGTTCTCAACGTGGGCGATTTGTTTCGGGTCGCTCAGAACCATGACGTGCTCACTCGCCCGGAGTGGGACTTCATTGCGCTGAATATGCCCGCTTTGATACCGAGATTCTTCCACGAGATTAGCGATTTGGTAACCAGCCGCAGGGAACCAGAAAATCTTCTCTCCTGTCTTTAGTTCCGGGTCTTTCTCTTTGTTCTTGTCGTCAGCCATAAACTCTCCTTTAGTTTCGGAGGGGCTGTTACACTCCTCCGAATTGTTTTAGGTAGTGCGACCGTCGCAACCAATGAAGTTTGCGCCGCGTACATCACCGCCAGTTAGATGCTTGCTGGTTCCATTGCACACGATAGCCGCCGCCGTTGTGGCATTGTCTACGTTGTCGAATTTCACAACAAGCCGATGACCGAGCATCGCCTTAACGAAAATGCTCTGAGGTGTCGGGGTGTCACCATGAGCTTCCTTCGTCGCGGAAACAAAAACATCTGAGTAGACCAAAGTGGCCGTGTTATCGACCGGATTGACCGAATAGACCTTTGTGGTTCCGGCGTTGGTCGCCGTGATAGTGAGTTCGATATAGTCAAGAGAGTTCTCGACTATCCCCGCACCGGGATTGCCAATCGCGTGATTGAAAGTCCGGCCATTATACTTCCCGGCCCAACCCGTTGAAGGGCGGGCATAGAAGCGTTCGTTTGTAATCGAAAAACCAGTGTCGAGTAACACCGCCTGATCGATCAACATAGTATAGCCGTCGGCAGTGCGGATGTCCGCTCCGGTCACGGCGGCTAAGGTATTGTCAGTCGATTCAGACGGCAGGACGCCGACAAGGTAGCATCGCAGATACGGATCGGCGTTAATTTCCGCTTCCAGTTCGCCGAAGGTGTCCCTTGCGGCGGCGGGAGTCGAAAGGTCAGCCGTGTAGTACGATGTGGTGGCACCGTCAACGTCATCCGCGTAAATGGTAATATCTCCACCAGCCGCGACTGTTATTTTTGCAAACAGTTTCGGGCCGATGTACTGAATTACCATCGCCGGGAAATTAGTGACGGTCGTAAGATTGAAACTCTTTTGGAGTTTCAGAGCTTCGCCAGTTTGGAGTTCACGATCAGAAGCCATCTGAAACCTCCTTAGTTGTAGGCACCGACAAACATCGCATGGCGGGATTCGTTGGCGACCAACAGAGACCGCGCCGTACGATAAGTGTCAATGATGATTTCAGATTGCCCGATAGGCTTAGCCTCCGGGATGAACTGTTCTGCCGCAAGCTCTTTCAGTGTGATTCTGTCCATATCCAGAATCCAACCCCAACCGCGAGTCCAAGGATCAGTCAGAAGGGGCAAAGAGACAAGGTTGGCAGTAAGACCGCGTGAGGTGTAGGTCTTAATATCAAGTCCGAAATTAGACCACTTCGGATCGATACGAAGAGTGTGGAGCGCGAAAGAGTCGATCATGTCGATAACATGACCGGCACAGGCGACAAAGACGTTGGTCGCATCGGGATTCTGGTCTTTGAAATCTCCCAAGAGATTCCGCCAACCGGATTCAGTGAAGAGGCCGTTGTAGTCTTTGTACAGAGTACCATTTCGGAGGAAGTAGGTCAGCCCGCCCGCCATCCCGACAGTCGCCGGGGCGGTTCCAGTCTGAGACCGTCCACCAAAATACATACCCTGTTCGCCCTTGACGCGAAACTCGCGGTATTTCTGCTGTTGCAACTGCGTCCGCTTTGATCCGGGGCCGCCAAACCAAGTCGTTTCCGCATTGGCGAGTCGATTGATACCGAACTGGAGCTTAATCAGTTGGATGTAGTTGTAAACATTTGTATCAGTCACCGAAGAGGTGCGATACGTTGCATCGTCATTCTCGACGATAGCGGGTGGCAAAACCTTTAGCACATCACCGGCGTTCCATGCCGCTCCCGTTGACCCGCCTACGCTACGAGTAATCGTAACGGAGTTGGCCGCCGGAGTAGAGTCAACACTTGCCAAGTCGAAGGTTCTGGGATTAAACAGAACAGTTCCGGCTACAAGGGTAGGCCCGTTGGCATTAACGGTTAGTGTGGTTCCCGAAGAAGTCACTGCCGCCGTACACAGTACGGATGTCGGTATGTGTTGCTCTTCGATAAGGTCAACACGGACATTTCTCGCGGGTTCGCGTGAAATGCGGGTCAGGATGGTCGTCAACGGCGTAAGCTCTGGAAAAGCTGTCAGCCGCTTAGACCATATATCTGCCGGGACTTCATTGGTTGTGAAAAGGTTCTGAGACCCTCCCGTCACTACGGTCGATTGACTCAGAAGATAATCTGGCATTAAGGTACTTCGCTTTCAGTGGCCGAGGCCACAAGGTTCTACGTTGTCCAGTTTATTAGACTGTGTTACCAGACAAGCGGAATAGTATCAGGCGCGATCTGATCCGCCGTCTTTTTCTCTGCCGCTTTCAATTCGTCTCCAAACAGAATCTTGCCGCTTGGCGCGGGAGACCCGATTGGCTTAGGTAATTTATCCAAAGCCGCCAATTTATCCTTGTCGGCTTGTTCTGTGGCTGTCAGTCGGGTTGTTACCGACTTAGCTGTCCGAGCGGCCTCAAGATTCTTGATAACCAAGCGGACAATGGCGTTTGATTTCCCCGGCACGTTAGCAAAAGGAAGCTGTACCGCCTCTTGCATCACACCGGAAAACTCCGCCATAAACGCCTTTGATTCTTCCGGGGTAGTCCCGTTTAATGGAGTGAGTCGGTAAGAATCTACCGGGCCGTCCGGTCTTGAAGCGACAGGATCATATCGATAACCAAGAGCCGCGAGATACCCATTCAACCCGTCTAATGACTCGTTGAAATCACGATCCATTTCAGCGTTGAAGGTTTTCTCATACTCGGCGTCCCGCTCTTTTTGGAGTCGAGCCAGCAAGTTTGCTTCCGCCCTTGCTGTCGCTTGGTCGGCAATAATCGCCGCCGCATTCGGTTTCAGTTGCCCGTATTCGTCATAAATAGACGGTTCAGTCACAGGCTGAGTCTCCACCTTAGCGGGAGCCGGAGTGATTTCCTCGGCGGCTACCATCTTCGGGTTCGATCTCAACTTTTCCCTGAACTGGTCGAAATTCTTGTCGATCTGGGACAACCTCCCCATTGAAGCCCGATAAGCCGCCAAGACTTGCTCATGTTTTTCAACAGAGACGAATCCTTCGGGGGCTTTCTCCGGTTCCTTGATAGGTCCCGGTTCGGTCTTTGGCGGATCAGTTATCACCGGTTCCGGCTGTTTTTCAACAGTCGTATCTGGGGCAATCTGATTCGCCATTTCTTCGGGGGTTAGTTCAGCCATAAATTACCTCTCTTGCATAGACGCGCCGCCTTGCCCGTGAAATAACGGGGAGAGTGGGCCGTTCTCCATGCTCTGAAGACGTTTGAGTAGCGATTCAAGTTCTTTCGAGTGCGTGACAAATTCCTTCTCGGTGGCGTCACAAAGAGTGAGGAAACCGATTATGGCGTTCCGCCAAGCATAGAGAGAACGTATTTCTTCTTTGAATTTTTCGGGATTAACGCCGCATTGAACCTGTTCGGCATCCAATTCAATCACGGCCTCTAATGACAACCGCTTGAGTGACTGCCAGCCCGCAAGTTGTCTCATCCGCACAACTTCTTGATCGGCGTGGAGCTTCGACTGCAATTCGGCGATGATGTCCTTCGCTGTCCTGCGACTACCGAAATATGTGCCGAGCTTTTTGATAAATCTGTTCACCGTCTCGCCTCAACTGCAAGCCGGTTGTTATTCTTGACCGGCTGTTTACCGCCATTGGCTTTCAGCCGTAGGTTCTCAACGGCGATTGCATTGTCAACTTGAGACTGCTGTGCCTGTTGCTCTGCCTGCATTTGGGCTTGCATTAACGATTGCTCGTACATCGCCATACCCTCTTGCAAGTTAGTCTCAATCTGCTCCTGCGGCCACTCGTGATCTTCCATGATCTGTTTGGCGTGATTGAAAAGCCCCTGTTGATACAGGGGGATCAGAACATTTATCAACGCAACGTCGCTTCTCTGTTTCACAAGTAGATTAGCTACTCTATTCGATCCCTTGTAATTCATTCCAATTCGACAGGGAAGATGTTCGGGGTTGGCCGAAATAAGAGTGTACGCGGCCTCTTGACCAACAATCTCCGCATAATCCTGCGCTGTCCCAAACTGATCGATATGGGCAGAGAGTTTCAACCCGAAATCTCGGAGGAAAATATGTTCTCCGAGTTTAACCGTTTGCTCGGTGTTCACATCGCCAATCTGTGAAAGCTGAACGGATTCAGTGGCGGTAGAAACTCCCGGATCGGCCTCGCCATAAGAAGGCGGGAACTGTCGCGCCGTTAAGTCCATTGATCTTTCAATCATTGGGATCAACTGGAAATCTTCGTGCTGTGAAGGGATACCCGGATGGACGTAAAAGTCATCTGTAATCGGTCGCCCGACAGTGGTGCTTACGGGTATTCGATTTGCGGTTGCGAGAACAATATCGTTTTTATCCATTCCGGGAGACCGGAAAAACACCGCCGGATGTAGACCATAAGCCCTCGCGCCAAACAACAGCGACCACCAATCACCAAGCATGGTTTGAAGGATTTCGTTTGGCTTTGCTTCCCCCTGTCCCCAGAATCGGTTTTGGGTATGAGCGTCAATCCCATGCACCATGCGGGAAAGATTTATCCGCCCATGTCCACCTTTGTTTTTTGCGAACGGATTATCTGTTTCCTCAAGAACGTGGTATCCATCCCACACCCAGATATACCGATCATTCGACTGGTAGCACATAAGTACGCCCATGTCGTTATCGGTTGTCGGGGCGGGGAGTCCGTATCTTGCGCGGATATTGTACCCGACATGACCAGACTTTGACCCCGCTTCAATACTTGAAGGGTTCGCCAATTCCGCAGGGTCTATTCCAAAGGATTCCGCGATCTGTCTGCGACTTGCGACATCGAAGGTAATCACGAACCGACATCCCCTGTCGGTTTCAAGATCAGTCGCAAATGGGTCAACGTACACCTCCCACGGCCCGCGAGTCTTTAGCGTAAACCGGAGCTGATTCACAACCTTTGACTCAACGACAAATCCCCCCATCGGATGAGGGACGGCGAATTTCTTTACTACAGGGACGCGCTCAGGCCAAGGTTCGATAAAGCACGTCCCGTACAGATTGGCGATCTTTTCAAGAAGAATCGCCTCAGCATAGAAATTAGCATCTTCCAAGTAGCCCTGTCTCAATCTGTTTTGAATATCGAGGTAGGGCTTCATGTTTTTGTCACTGGTCGTAAATTCAATCCAAGGGGTAGAGCCGAATAACGCCTTGACTTCTTTTGCCGCCTTAGTCTCTACGATAGAGTAGATTTTCGGTATCTGAATCTGAGGCAAAGACGAATCCCTGTTGCTCATATCTACATAGGCATGATACAACAGATAATCCCTACCGTATTGCGCGTTGAGCTTGTTCTGCTGTTCCTCGCAATTCGTGTAGGCCGACCGCACCAGATTCAGGGCGTCGCCATCAAAGTCAAGCGTTGCGGCCAATTACTTCTTCTCTTTCGGCTGTTCTTTCTGTGTCATGTTGACCATGAGGCCAAATACTTTCTTGAAATCGGTATCGCTCAACTCAAAGCTCTTGCGCTTCGGTTCTCCCTTTTCATCCCATTTGCAGATTACTACGTTAGCCATTTGAATCTCCTGTATTAGTGTTGGTTTGAGTTTTCTCTTGTAAATCGCCCATGGTTGACTTGGGGAACTTAGCAACGGCGACCACTGATCTACATCCCCGGCAACAATCATTCTTACTTGGGTTATCATGGACGGCCACAACCGCCCGAACGTCATCACTCGTGGTTTCTATCGTCGCCAGTTCTTTGTCTTTGATTAGGTGCGATACACAGACCGGCACACCAAAGGCCCGATCTACCGCGTCGGGGTAAGAGTCAAGCCGCTCGTAAAAGTGGAACTCACTCTTTGGGTGCCGGGAGCCGTTGCCCCATGTGTGGGTTGCGACTATCATATTTGTTTCAGTTCACCACCCATCCCCCCTCGCCATCGAATTAGTCGGCACTCCGGTTATCGGATTGATGCGGGAACCTTTGGGGAGAACGGCACCGCCGCGCGACTCCTTCCCCTGAGTCCTATCCTTCCATGAGATAATCCCAGCCAGAGCGTCGGTAAACCCGTCCACAAGATCGTCGTGGTCGCCGGTCGGGAAAAGAGTTAGCTCTTCCAAGAGCCGCCGCCCGCCCGTGTCGGTTGAGTCGATGAAGATTTTCCCCATTTGACACAAGGGCTGAACCGCGTAGGCCCGCCGCTCTTTGTCTTTGTCGGGCTGAATCTCCTCGATGTTCATAAACTCCCGGTGGTCTCGGAGGTAGATGTCCAATGCCTCTTTTAACGCCTTCTGATACCCTACAGTCTCCAAACGGAGCTTGTGCGCCCCAACCTCTCGGTACATCCGCGCAATCTCTGAGACGGCTTCCTGTACCGTCCAGTGGCCTCTCCGTGCCTTGATATAGATATTCGGGTCTTGAGCAAAGGTAGCCGAGGCAGAGACTAAGGCGGTGTAATCCGCAGACTGGTCTTTTGAGATAGCCGGATCACACGAAAGGACGGTGTAAACACCCGCCCGAAAGTCCTTATCCCTTTGGTATTCGTCAAGTTCCCTGAACCAAGACCGGCTGAAAATAGGATTTTCGTTGATTAGCGGTATGCCCATAAACTCAGAGGAAAAGGCCAAGTCGCCGACAATGGCTCTCTTTTGGTCGATCCATGCCTTTGAGAACCGCTCCGGCCACAATGGGACACCATCGGTTTCGATTGTGTAGTTTCGGACAGTCCACGCCGGATTCGCCATGAGTTTGGCGAGTAGACAGAGGGGGTGTAGATTCGTGCCTGCCACGATGACTTTACCGTCAGGCGTCAAAGAGTTGAGTAGGGCTTTGTAGAACCAGTCTTCTAAGGCGTCGCGCTGGACATCCGACCTTACTTGCTCGTCGTTTTCCAAGTCGTCACAGATAATCAGATCAGGGCGCGGGCCGCGAGTCTGGCTCCCTGTCCCTCTGGCTGAAACCTTGACAATCGTGCCGTCGGCGCGTTTTAGCTCAATGTCATCCGCTTCCCAACGATCCCCCCGAATATCCCCAAAGTCGGCCAGTAAGAACTCGTTCGACTCGACTTCGGCCCGGATCATTCGTAGACGGTCACGGGCGTATTTGCCGGTATCAGTCACAATCAGGATGTTGTTGGCCGATCCAGAGTAAACCTCGTACAGAACTTTAGTTAGGTTGAATATGAAAGACTTGGCAGAACCGCGAAACGACTGGACGGCCAATCTCTGAGGCGGGCTTTGGGCATCCCTATACATCTCCCGGTGAAACCCCGGAACCACATCGGTCATGTGGTGGACAAGGTATCGACCGGCAAAGAACTCAATTGGGAGAAGGGCTGTCACTCTTTACCTTCTTTGCGTCGAATGGTATGCCAAACTTGTCGGCCATGTCCGCCATGCGCTCAATCTGTTGTTCAGCCGCGATTACAACCTTGCCCGTATGTTCGTGCTTTGTCTTTTCTTGGTAAACACCGATACCTCTGAAAAAGCCGTTTATCATCGAGGCGTCGGCAGTAAGTAAACCGGTCTGTAGCCCCATTGCGGCGTCTGGGATCATCGAAACAAGGGCGTTGCGAACCGTTTCCGGCTCAAACTCTTTTCCGAGAAAAGCCGTGAATCTGTTTATGATAATACGGACGGTGTTGCGGTGGTATCCGAACTTTTTGCCGATCTCTTCGTGTGACAAGTTCCCGAACTGATAAGACGCCCAGATCACAAAGTCGAGATGAGTCGGCTTATTCTCTAACTTGTCTGCATCTTTTTTCTTAGGCATTGCAATAAATTGCTATGTTGCACGATTTTGCACTTTGGCGGTTGACTGTCAGTTGATAACTTAAAATACACCCTACCGGGCTGTCATGACCCGGCAGGGTTAGGGACGAATGGTATGGAATTACGGTCACGCCCAATAAAAGGTCATTGTTGAATAGGTTGTCAATCACAAAGAGGAAATGCGTGCCATTTATTCGAGATTGAAAAACGGGAGAGGAATCGTGGGCTTGTCGTCCTCCTGATCCCTCTCCCTGAAAGGTATAATCGGCTCCACAGGAATCGAACCTGCGTGGTCTCGCTCCCAAAGCGAGTGCCTGTCTCTCGGCCAAGAGCCGATACCATCAGACCACCCATTTCAAATGGTAGTTACAACCCGTAACCCCCCTTGTCAAGTAAAAACCCCGCCCGGATAATTCCGAACGGGGCCACCGACCGCCATAAACTCAAAAGACGGTCAGAGACTAAGCACTTCCTGTTTCAGCCGCTTTTCGGCCATTGTGATATAGGCCGGATTCAGTTCGATGCCGAGATATTGCCGCCCCGCGTTCTTAGCGACCACCGCCGTTGTGCCGCTTCCCATGAAGGGATCGAGAATAACATCACCGACCCTTGAGCCAGCCATGAGACATACCTTCACAAGGTCAGGCGGGAAGGTGGCAAAGTGGGCTTCGGCAAAGGAAACGGTTGGGATAGACCAGACCGATCTTTTGTTGCGAGTCTCGGATCCAACACCAAGAGAATCACCCGCCACGTCCTGCCCGCGCCCGTCAACCAAGCTCGCCGCCCCAGTCATTCTCCCTGCTGGCCTACGGGTTCTGTCGTACTCCGTCCCTACCGATTTCTCCGCTATCGCCTTCGCGTCGTAGTAGTAGGTTGCGGATTTCGACATGAGAAAAATGTACTCATGCGCTTTCGTTGGCCGGTCAGTCACGCTCTCCGGCATGGGATTTGGCTTTGACCAGATTATGTCAGACCGGAGATACCAGCCGTTTGCCTGCAATGCGAGAGCTACGCGCCAGGGGATGCCGATTAGGTCTTTGGGTTTGAGTCCGTCTATCCGATAGCTCGAGGCTGGACGCTCACGCCGCTCATCCCACCCACCACGCTCAAAATACTCAGTGTTCTTTTCTCGTTGGACCCCGGGACCGCCATCCAATTCCGGTCGCCTCCCACTATTGCCCCATGATCCAGCATACGAATCCCCCAGATTCAGCCACAGCGTCCCGTCTTTTCTCAGCACCCGCCGAACCTCGCGGAATACCTCGACCATCTTGGCAACGTATTCCTCCGGCGTCTTTTCAAGTCCAAGCTGGCCATCAACGCCGTAGTCGCGGAGTCCCCAATATGGCGGGCTGGTAATGACACACTGGACAGATTCGTCCGGCCAGCCCCGCATTACTTCGAGGCAGTCACCCGTTATTATCTGGTTGATCGGCAAATTCATAAGGGTAGTTGTTCCTGTTTCAGCCGCTCCTTGCAGATAGCGACGTACTTGGGTTCAATCTCAATGCCGATAAACCTTCGTCCGAGTTGCTTTGCGGCGACAAGGGTTGTACCGGAACCAGCGAAGGGGTCGAGGATTGTTGCGTTCGGTTGAGCAAAATCGGCGATCAATTCTCGCAACAATTTGATCGGCTTTTGTGTAGGGTGGCAACGGTCATCGCGCTCTACACCACAAGACCAAAAACCATGCTTGCCGTTTGAGTTCCATTCCTTCGCGCCCTGTCCATGCATTATAGCCACACCTTCTCCGGGTTGCCCCGGTCGGTCACCGGTGAATTGTGGTACTCCGTCCGTTCTTCGCCAAAAACCAGCGCGAACCCAAGAACTACCACTTGCGCGTTTGTAGTCTCCAAACATTTCAAGGGCACAAAAACAGATAACCCAAGAGCGAGAAATCCTCAATAATTCGGCGACGAAAGAAAAGTTTGACAGCGGCTCAAACGGTATAGCGGAGGAAGTTTCCCTGAATCCATACCTCGCCCCGTTGTGTGTTTTTTCGTCATACGGCGGGTCGGTCACAATCAAATCCACGCACTTATCCGGCCAGCCCCGCATGACTTCGAGGCAGTCCCCCGTTATTATCTGGTTGATCGGGAGCGTCACTTGGGACAGCCCCCGACTTGCTCTGTCTCAAACTGTATCTTCCTCGCGTTCAATTTCCACTGGTGCTTGCCGATTGAGACAATCAACGTGAATCCTTTTTCTACCATCTTCTTGAGCCGCTTGTCGGTGTGACCCAATTCATATCTCCATCGGTGTACATCACGCGCCACGTTAGCGGGCGCGGCGTTTATGTCGATAGATGGACGCGGCCCGTCAACAAGTATCTTCAATGCGCGAAAGTGCGACGGCGTTATCAAAGCCGGGAGTCCATTGACGTAGATAACGTGCCGGTTGCAGTGACCAAAGCTCTCCATGCGGTCGGTCAGTAGTAGAGTGTGGGCGATCATATAACACCTTCGGATTCTTTGAGAAGTTCGGCGAAAAGGCAGTCAACCTTGTGAGTTGATTCCGTGTGAAATGTGTCACCCTCATATACCCTAATGGTTGGTTCGTAGCAATAGGGGCATCCCGGTTCTTCTCCATATGACCCTGCGGCATTCCCGTTATCCCCTATTCCAACAAGTAACGCCCTCATCCTTCCCACCAAATCAACGAGCTTATCGTGAGAGTTGATAGCGTGGGCGATGGCCGCAGGGATGTCACTATTTGCTATGTAGACGTGAGCAATTCTACGGTGGATGGAATCGCGTATAAACAACCCGTCCATGAGCTTATCTTCAACCTCCACCGGCGTCTTAATTACATCAGATATTTTCATCCTTCCCTCCTGTATGTTTTCAACTGGTTTCTCCTGCTCTGATTTTATTCCGGTTCCAAGCCCGGATGCAATTCCCCCAAGTCTGGTTATTCCGGTGTTGCTCCCATCGGATGTCGGTAGGACACATGAGAATTGCCTCCCTAATTTCGTCGGCCACAGACCGGAGCATAGACACCCCCCCGACGTGGGCATATCCAACCTCAAAAGCCGATACAATATCGTCCTTGTTTCTTACCATCCAGTCATTGAAGTTCGCGAGTAGTTGTTGCGCGGGCGTTACCACTGCTTCTGTCTTATTAGCTTCTTGCTTCTGTAAGTGCGGAAGTTCCGTAGATTTTTCCTCACCATGAGGAATTTTCCGCAGTGTTTCTCGACCCTCTTTATTGGGCTTAAGTGATTGCCAGAACAAGAACTTAGCTATTCGGACTTCGATTATCCCATTTTCATCCTCAGTGAAATAAATCTTTCCGTTTGTGCGGAATTTTCCCACGATCTTCCGCACGCTCTTCCCATCGACACCGCACGCCAGCCCCATTGCTCTCCAACTTTTGAACTTTGGTGCGGAATTTTCCGCACCTTTTGCCATTATAATAAACTGCAAAAACACCCCTCTTTCGATGCCTGTTAGTGACATAAACCAAGCGTCCTCAAGCGTCCGAGTCCATATTTTTGCGTACTCAAGATAGGGCATAATCAAACATCCGAACTGCCTCGCCAAGTAGTCCGTTGGTCTGGTTCTGGGCGGGCATTCGCGGAATCATCCTCCCATGTGCCGGTAACAAACCGCGTCCTCACCCGATCAAACTTGCACCGAACAGACCCTGATTCCCCGTCTTTGTGTTTCGATATAATCACCTCAGCGTTGATAATACCGTCGGGGTTTTTGCCAAGCTCTTTGAGATATTGGGTAGACTGATCCCCGAATCGTTCTTGGAGTATTACCGCCCGGTTGAAAAGAAACAGCACGAGAGTAGCGTCTTGTTCGATTGCGCCCGAATCTCGGAGCATAGTCAATCGCGGGCGCGGCCACTTATTTGTACCGGGGTCACAGTCCCCATCATAGGTTCGCGCAAGTTGAGAGAGTGCGAAGATCGGAATATCCAACTCGCGCCCAAGCTCTTTGATCTGGCGGGAGATTGCCGTCATTTCCTGTGTGCGATTCTCCGGTCTGCCAACCGATCTGATTTGTTGGATGTAGTCGAGTACGAGTAGTTTGATATTGTGCTTGCGCTTGTACTGCCGCGCCAGTGATCGAATATCGGTCATTGAAAGAGAGGCGTTGTCATTGATAAACACTGTCCCCTTGAGTGCGGAAATCTCTCGGCTTGCGTCGGAAATTAACCCCTGCTCGTGATCTGTGAATTTGTGGTCAACGTGCATGAGTTTGTATTTGTCGAGTCCGGTCTTTGCTGTGAATATCCTTTGAACCATCGACCGCTTTGATTGGTCGAGGGCGCAATAGAGAGAGTTGACACCAAATTGGGCGTTGTAGAGACAGGCGTCAAAAGCAAAGGCGGTCTTTCCGAAACGCGGGGGAGCGGCAATCACAACGTAGTCGCTTGGCATGAATCCGGTAATCCGTTTGTTCAAATCGGATATACGAGTCTCAAGTCCGCGCTCCCACCTGTCTTTGTCCGAGAGGATATCAACCGCGAATCGCTCCGCTATGTCTTTGAGTGGCTCAGTTTCAACTACCCTCTTGCTTGTCAATTCAAGTAGGGAATGTTCAATAAACTCAATGAGTAGTTCGGGGTCTCGCCCCGGCTTGGCATCTTCAACCAAGGCCTCGCCGATCTGTCTGATCTTCCCTACTTGGTAGCGGAGATTCAACTGGTCGTAATGGTCTCTGATTGTGTTGACGCTCGACGTAGCGTACTGGTCTACGGCCCCAACAAGTGCCGATAGAGTGATTGCGCCACCAGACGCGGCGGCGACCGAAACATAGTCAATCGGTCGGTTCCCCTTGTATAGCCCAATCATCACCTGATAAACCGTTTTAGCGAACACCCTCTCAATGGCGGGCATCGGGAGTATCAATTCATCAAGCAAATCGGGCCGCTTGAGAATAGAGGTGACATACCCAAGCTCGGTTTCGTCGTGATTTATCATAAGCCACCAAAAATAAGGCCCACCGGACGCGGTATGCACGCCGTAATCTGGTTAGGATTCGACCCGCGCCGGGGGCTTTTCTGTTTACTTAGGGATTTCCAATTACAGCGTGCATAGTGCAACCTACCATCCTCAAACCGGCCAGTCAAGAAGATTCTCGCATCCCCTTGCCGACATTTATGTGAACGTCCGGGCCGAAGCGCGTACCCTTCTCGGTGCACTCAGCATACGCCTCAGCAAATCCAAGCATAAAAGCCGCGTTCTTTGACGGGGCCAATACCACCCCCGCCCAATACTCCTGCCCTTTGCTCTTCACTATGACTGGGAACCGATAAAGGTACATCTATCCCTCACTCCCGAAAGAATTGCGCCCTACGGGGCTTATTTGACGTTTAGCGGCCTTTTGGCTGTCCACTTAGAGCTGTCCTTTCCCCGGATTACCCGGTAGAGCCAATGATTGCCAATACGGAGGGTGTCGCAGATAGTTGGATAACTCGCGTTACCCCTACACACCACCGTATCGTGTGGGAGTACGAAGCAAGAGTCGATCTTGAGTGGTTGCCTCGCCACAAAAAAGCTATCGGTTGGCCGCCAGTGTGGTTGGGTGACAATCCTATTTAGAATAGCGGACGTATCGACCCCCGCTACCAGTATAGCCCAAAGCATGAATCCGGTGTACACTTCCTCATCTTCCTTAGTTTCATCGCCAAATAGCTCCGCGCCTGTATGTCGGCACACAAGCGCGGGGTTTATGTTGTTGGTTACACTCTCGGCGGCCAAGACCATTCGCCGACAAGATCGCCGAACTTGCGACTTGTGACCCAAATGGAATCGCATCCGTCAAGAGTACATTGAAGGTTTACGCCGTGTATGTTCTCACCAAAGCAATGAGGGAATACGCGGGTGACTATCGCGGGCACAATCTCGCCGATAGTTGGATCGTTCCCGATATGTGCTTGTGCACCCTCCGGCCATTGGCCCGACTCAATCCTCTTTTCGATTGACTGCGAGTTTGTGCGGCGACGCCGGATTTGTTCAACGTCCACTTCTGTAAGTTTGTAATGGACTATTCTCCCAATGGTCGGGATAGGCGCAACTGGGGTCTCCGCTTTCTTAGTGCCAACTTCGTCGTCGTACATTTCAATTCTCCTTAATGGTTATTCGCTCTTTTGTCTCGCAGTCTCTCCGCAAGATACGAGCGTGTTTGCAAATCTTGTCTCTGTCTCTGCACATGGAGCGGCGATCTCATTCTACTCAAATCCTGTTTTATTATCGCCACTGTCAGCCGATCAATGGCCGCGCTGTACTTCTCGGCTCTCTCTGAGCTAACCATGATCGTGTTGTCGCCGCCGCACGTTTCGCACAAAATTGAATGACCCTCATCGATCCGCTCCATCCCGTTTCGGCACGCCGTCGAGGGGCAGGGAATCCGTTGCATCATCTTGGTACTCCTTTGGTTTAGGTGTACCAATGTTATCGGCAACGGCGGTAGAATCTTTAGCGTGATTCTCCATAAAGTCCAGCACGTCGCGCAGGCAGGAATTGTTGAACGCGCAATTCTCGTTAGAGCTAAACACCCACTGACGCCACGATCTGTACCAAGAGATTATCCCAAGCTGAACGCCGGACTTGTTGTTGAATATCCGATAAACCGGCTTGCCCTCGAATCGTTCGCCGCCGTCTTGTCTGATCGTGATGAACTTGTATTCTTTCACCTTACACCTCCTTTTTGGTATCTGTATCGGCAGAATTGGCGGGGAGTTTAGGGGTCATTGTCCCTCACAATGATCTGGATGTTTAGTCTTCATATGTGCCGCCATATCTTTGAATGTCCGGTGACAATGCAGACAGACCCCGGCGTGGGCGCGTTTCTTTACCCTCGTGAGGTGTCCTCGATAGACGATTGCCCTACGTTCCTGATGATCGCGGGCGCGGCGGGTTTCGTCAAGTTGATCGGATAGCCCGACGTTGCGAGATTTCAATACAGCTATCTCGCGCTCGGCTTTTTGTAGATTCGTTTCAACCGGAATCATTGAATGACCGAGCGGGCAGAATAGTTGATTCCGCCCGTTAACGCTCGAATTGTGCCGCCCTTCCCAATATCGGTCCATCAGGTCTTGTGGTACAGCGAATTTGATATGACACACACAACATTCATGCACTACCAATACCCCGATATATTCCATTGTTGTACTCATATGGTCACTCTCTCCCCCACGCGATCAAGTAAGGCAATCCACTCTTTAGCAATGTAGTCCTCAACGTGGTAGATTTCAGACTTGAATACTCCAGCCGCGTCGTAGAAGGCGATAGAATACTCTTTGTCACCGAACGGGCGAACCTGTATCTCGCCTATCTTTTTGCGGGTGAAACAATTCACGATAGAGTTCCCCTCCATAGAGTGATAGTAATTCCGCGAATACTCCCACACCACCCACTTGATCGTTGTTGGAGCGGGGGGGTTCGCCGTACAGTCACAGATCACAACTCCGCCCAATGGTATCCCGTGCTTGCCGCATTTGGGGCACTTAGGATATGCGGCGTCCATTGCTTTGTCGTGCCGTTCATTAACGTCCCTGTTCACCCGCTCCTGTTCGCGTCCTTCCAGTTCTTCCCGTAACCGTTTCGCGAAGTCGATCAGGGCGTCAAGTCTGCCCTTCATGTGGTCTAAGCTCTCAGTCATTTCTCCACCTTTCGCTCATCAAGTGTTTTCATCGGGACTCCCTTAACTTATCGAGTGCCGCCTCCCACCGTTGTCTCGCCTCGCATCTACGTTCATGGTATCTTGGTTCTTGCGGTAAGAATACGACTTCCATCCACATCTTCTTCGCAATCCTTTCCAGTCTCCTGCGTTCACGACGCTTCAGTTTCATCACTCCCCTCCGGCGCGATTGTTAGGGTTGCGGTCTTGTCTACTGACATCTCGGCAAGGCACACAATTGGTTGCGATTTGACCATAGCGCAATCTTCGCATACCGTTAGAGTGACTGGCTCCATCACGCTCATTGCCAAATCTTCGTTTGGCCCCATAACCGAAGCCAACGCCGCAGACCCAAGCATCATTGTCAGACCCTGTTGCCTTTCACACTTACGCATATCAACACCGAATCGCTCAATCGTGACCCTCCAAAAAAGCGGTACTCCACCAGCGAGTATTCCCTTCCCGCACAGGCGGCATTTTGCATTCTCACGAAGCTCACGTTCTTTCATCGCTCCCCCTCCGGCGCGATTGTTACGTTACGCCGACCTGTGCCGTCACAGGCGGGGCAATCCCACACGGACGGCGGTTGACCAGTTTCAGCAACTAATTCTTGCGGACTGTACTTCTTGCCGTTTTTGCACTCCCAGCACGGTATCGTACCGTCTACTATGTCTTTGACGTGGCAGAGGATGGTCAAGTCGAGAACGTCAACGTCAATCACTGGTGTCGGGTAATCCTCGTTGTTGGCCCACGCGATCATAAAGCTGTAATCTCGCCAAACAATCACTCCGAAATCACCGCCCAATATTGGCTCTCCGTCAACCCGAAAGAGTACAACGTGCCCCTCGCAAACTGTTTGCTCTTTGCCGTCGAGAGTCTTTGCGGTCAAGCCAAAGAGAGGTTGGTAGAGGTCGCCATTTGCAAAATCGTATACCCAACCGAAGTAACCATACAGTAAGTTTTTCAAATCACGATCTTGAGTACAATACGGCGGCTTGGCGGCCATACCGACCCTCTTATTCGCCGTTGTTCTTTGCGGGATGATTATGTCACTTGCCATCTTTACCCCCCAATCCCAGCCCGACCAAAAGACCGATGATTATGCCGACTACCAGAGGTAAAACGAAATGCTTGAAAATGATTTCCATGTCACTTGCCATGCTTCACCTCGACGCGCTGGTATTTGGAAACGCGGTATCTATCGTTTGGATTATTTGCCACCCACTGTAACCGCTCACGCATTGCTTCGCACTTAATTAGCCCCGTTCCAACGGTCGGCTCCCATCGTTCGCGTTCATCGTTCCACATCTCCACCACCCACACAACCGCTTTACTTTTTCTTGCCATGCTTCACCACCTTTCGATTGGCGAGGCGGACGAGGCGGCGGAGTTTCCAATCCTCGATACACCACCATTCAGACGGCCCCGCCTTGCGGCAGACAAACGTCTGCGCACGGTCGTTCTCGATCAAAATGTCGTCGCTTATGAGTTTATCGAACCGCAACGGGAAGTGTAGTTTTTTCGCCATATCACTTACCCCCTGCGGTGCGGCGTCTGATTTCTTCGGACAGGTTAATCCATCCAGAATCAGCCGCGTGTTTAGCGTATTCTTCCAACAGCCCCCTCAGCTTTGCCACCTCACCCTTGAGTGTGGCGATCTCGGTGCGGTCGGAGTCGATAGACTCGCGCGTAACTGAAACCATCTCACCAATCTCTCGACCCTCGACCGGGTAACCGCAGGCCTCGTGCATTTCTTCGTAGGTAACGGAATGACCGCCCACTTCCTCTTTACAGTACGGACACCACCAATACCCCGCCGCTTTGTTGGTCATTTCGTTACCTCCTTGATCGGCTTCCCGCAGTAGGGGCAGAACGGCTTGGCCGATAAATCGTAGTACATCGCCACAATAGGTTCATTTTTGCAGTTGATGTAGATATTGGGGTTCAACGTACTATCAAACTTACGGAGTTCCCATTCACAGCACTCCTTCTCCTCGGTCAACGAGGCGAGGGCGGCATCAAGCAGTGGTTTTGATCGACAGGTCCACGCGGCGACAAAATCATCAGAGCCAGACCTGATCTCGGCCTGTATTTGTTGAACCGACCGCACCGCCGCTACCAATCTCTCTACGCTTTCGGGGGTGTAGGTCATGGCTTGGCCTTCTTTCCTGATAATATAAAGTTCACCCTAAACTCATCAACCTTCTTCATGCAATCGTGGCACAGGTCTTTTGAAATCGTCATGTCGTCACCAATATGCCACTCCAATATGAGCTTATTCGGCACACCCCCCCTGATTAGCGCGTAGCATCTGTCACAACGGACTTCGGTACTCACATCCCCTCCTTATGTTCGGCGAGTGCGGAGCGGAGGGCTTTCGATGCTTTGTATAGTGCAACGTATTCCGATGATCGGAACGCACTGTCACACCAAACCTTCGCATTGTCTGTGTAAGCATGACGCCGAGCCGTCAGATGATCCTCGGCTGATTGACGACTAAAGAATGGGCCAGTAATCATGCTCATCAAGAAACCAATATCGAGGCGCATTATTTGCTTTGGATCAACAATGTACCAGACGGGTATATCTGTCGCCTCGACATCAATTGACGCGGCTACTGGTCCCACCGCCTCCCTCAGCTTCTTATTGGCCTCTCGCTCGGCGGCAAGCTCGGTGTCGATGATGGTGGCGATGTCGCCAACATCTTCCGCTATTTCTATTAAGTCATCCCCGTACATCTCGCGCAAATGCTTCTGCACCTTCTCCGCCGCTTTTTGGCTGTTAGTCATGGGCGGCCTCGGAATGTTTACGCACAATTCTGTATGCATTGAGAACAAGTTGGCGACGTTCATCAAGTATGTCATCCTCGGTTGTTCGCGGACCACCAGACGCAAGGCTAACGCTTGTCTGTCCGTTATTCCAGCCAGACCATTTCTCAATTACGGACTTCGCTTCTTCCAGTTTCATCCTTCATCCTTTCATTGTTACGGTTTGGGCGGGGCGATAGGACCGACGTTTGCGAGTCGTGCGGTTGATCTAAAGCCACCCCGCCCGTACCGCTTATTCATCCTCGCATACTCCATAGACCACCACCGCCCAAAAGACGAGCTGGCAGAGGGCAAAGAGGGCGTAGGTCATATCCTCAGTACGCGACCTTGTCGAGCACTTCGACCTTTATGGCGTATTGGAGTTGTTGACTGGTAATGCGACCAATCAAAGCGTCCGCAATTTGCTGGATCAGTTTCCCCTTCTGATTTGCCAGTTGCTTGCCGACGATCTTTCTCACCTGATCTTTTTGGGCCGCGATCGCATCAACTACCGCCGCGCTTATTGCTTCCTTGAGAGACTTTTCGACGAGCCATTGGACGTAACTCAACTTGTTGTAGCTGTCGTAGTTTTCATGTTTACCCTCATGGTTGACCCGTTGCAGTAGAACCTGCTTGACGGCCTCCTCCATGATCTTCCCTTTGTCACCCAATGCTTCGATAAGCACCTGTGACACCTTCGCCTCAATGATCGGGGCGATTACATCTTTCGGTACATTGACCGTTGCTGTCGTGCTAACTACTTCTGCCATACATTTCCTTTCATATCCTCAGTTCCATTTGAGGAGAGCCAAGAGCATTGAGAGCATGACGGAAAAGTCCTTAGTCATTTTCTTTCATGCACTCGACACAGGTTTCAGTCCCCGGCAGAGCCGTGTTGTCGCAGTCCTCAGTCTTACACGGTGTCCCGGTAGTAACTTCGGCGACGGTCGGGGCGGCAACTATTTGGCGCGGTAGGATAAAGCCAGAGTCGGGCGGGACTTCATCGGTCGGCCCGCCCCAGCGGTTCAGTGCTTGCGCCAATGCGACAATCGTCATGAACTTGATCGGCCCGATTGCCATGCGCGGAGAAAGATACCCGGCTTCCAGTGGGTCAATCGCGCCAGTCGCCTTGATTAAGTCGTCAAGTATCGCGTGTCCTGTCTCTTCGAGTCGACTCATTCCTCAACTCCCTTCTGTTTCAGTTCCTCTATGGCCGGTTGCCAGCGAAACTCTTTCCGCCGACCGGCCTCAAATTCCTGTTTCAGTTCCAATAACAATGCCAACACCCAAGCCCTCGACCTGTGCGCCTCTCTGTGACACAAGGCGCAAAGGGTAATCCCGTTGTGATCTTCATTCGATCCGCCGTCAGAGAGATAGCAGATATGGTGCCCTTGCACCTGCATCCGCCAGTACCACGAATTACCACAGCGAATATTTTGGCAGAGGCCTCCGTCAAGTCCTTTGATACGGTCTTGAAATTCCTTCTTCTCGAAGGCCTTTGCCAGTTTCTTTTTTCGCCGCTCATCGGCATAGCGTGGCTTGGGAAACTTGATGTCAAGTTGGTCACCGCTTTTTCGCTTGGAGTTGCTCGACATAGTTCTTTAACGCCGGGGCTTTCATCTTCCCAATATCGGCGTTACCTCCGTAGGTCATCCGCATTTGCGCGATCTTGGTCATGTCCAATATGCCCGCCGCCTCAAGTTCTTGCTCCAACTGGTTTGCCAGTTTGTCGTTTGAGAGATTCTTGGGAGCGGCAGAGGGAACCGACCGACCGACCGCGCCGCGCTTGTCCTGTTTCTCAAATCTCGCACTCTCAGGATCATCCCCTGTTGGCATGAACATCATCGCCATAATCGCATACTTGGTCATTCCTGTTATGGCCGCGTACAGTCCCTTGTCGTCTCTCAGTTGACCGTCACCGATCCAGTGACCGGAAAGAGACTCGCCCGAATCGGCATCCCAAAAGGTGTACTCAGCGTTGACAAAGATAAGATAGACCGCCTTGCGATCCCCTCTCGCGTCAATCGTCACAACCTCTTTTGAGGGGATTGAGAATTGCAGGACAACGCCGTGCTTGTCCATGAGTGGCTTGAACGTCTCTTTGATAAGATTGTCCGGCGCGTAGTGATAGTTGTTCGCCTGATTGAACTCAGTCTTTTCAATCCGGGCGACCTCTTTCCGAATCGCCACGATCTTCTGTAGAATCTTGATAGGGGGATTCATCGGATTGCTATCGCCTCTTCTTGGTAAATCTCAACGCCCTGAATATCTCTCAGGCCGGACTGAACGGCCTTGCGGATCAGCGTTTCGTCAACGATCAAATAATCACGCGGGACTATAGCCGCGTCAATCACTTTGAACTTCCAAACCTTCTTGCTCACCATGTTGCCAATCATCGACGCTTGCGGCGCGACTTGCTTTGCGACTACAGTGACAGGTTCGACGCCATGTTCTTCGGCCTTTATGTCGGCCTTGACCTGTTGCTTAGCGGCGAGTTTGTTCAATCGTTCTTGTTCTTTGGCGAGAATCGCCGCTTGTTCGGCGCGATAGTCTTTGATCTTAAATCGGAGTCGTTCGTCGGCGACCAGTAGCGGAGCCGCGATTGACTTGAACAGGTCGTTGATCTTCTTGACCTGATCGTTTAGGGGCTTCACAAAGAACGTCCGCCGATCTTCGATTGACTTCTTTGTGTCCGAAATATCCTTGAGAATCAGCGAGGCGGTCTCGACTCCCTGATCGTCGGCGACAATTAATCCAGTGGCCCGCCCGACAATATCCCCCGATTGTGTCGTGATCTTCTGAATCTCTGTTGATTGTTCCAGTTCCATGTCTCATTCTCCCGTTAAAGTGTTAGTTACCGTCGATAATCATAAATGGCACAACGCGAAACTCCCGTTGCGGCACCTGTGGCCGGTCAGGATTAGCGGTGCGCTCGGCGTCTATTTTCTTAAGCTCTTCCATGCGCGACTCTAAATGCTTTGGGGTTGAGTCGGCATCAAACGTCCGCCACTTAGCGTATGGCTTCCCCGAAAGTTTCTGCTGTAGCAGATACCCGTCCGGCTTGCGGTTTCCAAAGTCGTATTTCATCGGCTCACCGCGTACTGAATCGCAGGAATCAGCATCCCAAATAGTACATATATCCCCCCGGCGATAAGGATGGTGCGCTCAAAGGTTCTCATATGACCCTTCCCCCCGGATTCGCCGGGAACTTGTGAAAGTTGTTGATTACCCATGCGCTATGCGTTGTCGGGTCTGCGTATCTCTCGACGTACCGCTTGATCGGCGCGATGATCCACCAAAGCGGTTGACATAGCCACAAGAGGTAGTAGAGGGCGGTCACTTGCCCGTCTCCAGTTTCTTGAAATAAGCGTACAGCGCGTCCTCTACCTGTCGAGCGAGAGGGATTCCAATGTCGCGCTTGCGCCGTTCGAGCTTGGCCTTGAGTTGGCCGCTAATGTCGCAATTCAAATTTGCGGTTGTTTTTTCTGTCTGTGTCTGTGCCATTAGTTTTTCCTTTCGGTGCTAAAATACCGCTTGTTGAGACAAGTGCAACATATTTATTGGACTTGCCACAAAATAAATGTTGGCCGTTTGGCATACCTGTTGCTAATAAATATCCCCCCGGCCTTCCGGGGGGTCTGGATGAGAGGGAGATGAGACAGCCGCGATGAAGCGGTTACTTGGACGGCTTGCTAAAGCGCAGGCCGATATTTATTTGACTGAATCCGCCAGTGCCGGAGCCGGTCGCGTCGGTCATGGTTAGATCAGCGTAGGCCGAGACTGAAAACGGGATAGTAAAAGCCGGGTTTGGATCGTACCATATTAGACGCTCAACACCAAACCCCAAGAAAAGATCAGTGCCGTCGTTTACTCCGTCAAGATAATTGGACGCGCCGACATTGGCGAGAAACTTCCACTTGGCTCCGAGATACCAGTCCATGAGGGCGGAAATGTCGAGGGACGAAACGCCCGGTGTCCCGAAGTTGATACGATGATAGGTTGTCCTGATATACAGACCCTTGTCGGCGTCGATCAGAACTTGCGGGCCGATCACGAATGACCCGCCGATATTGTCGAATCCGTCGTTTGTCCATGCCGATCCACCGATGACGGCAGACAGCGGAGCCGGTTTCAACTGAGCAAACGCACTCCCGCAAAGTAGCAGAGCCGCGATAACAATGTATTTTTTCATAATCCAGTCCCGTCTATTGGTAAGTACCCGCTCTCAAATGCTTTCGCTGGCGAGTAGGAGCGGTAGCCATCTTCGTACACAACGAGGTAGCCGCCGACTTCTGGTTTGTGTTTCTCGACAAACTCTTTGCCGAGGTTACAACTTGGGTATTGTTCTTTTTCCCACTGAACAAGGGTATCACCGTCTGGCATTAACGACAGTGCGGCGATCTTCAGTGCGCCGACAATCTTGTGACATTGATATTGCGGCAATTCTACCGCACCAGTTAGGTCTAACAACATCATGTTTCCTTTTGAATCGGGGCTGGCACACCAGCCCCAGCTTGTTGACTTGCTATCCCTACCTTAGCAGGGCTTGCCCTTGCCTTTTTTCTTCGGCATTGGGGCTTTCTTCTTTGCTGGCATAGTTCTCCTTTACGGGTTAATCGGCTGACGTTGTGTCGGCCAGTTTATACATCCTTCTTTGTCATCATCGACTTGGCTTTGTCCTCGACAGTCTTGTAGCTCGACGCCGATCCCCAAGCCGCGAGACTTGCGAGAATCATCATCTTGGCTGTCATTGCCGGGTCGATATAGCGAGCGAATAGGGCCATTCCGCCAAAGCAGAACCCGACACCAAACGCTTTCAGTACCGATTCCTCGTCTTTGAAGATTGCGAACTTGGCGAGAATCCGGGTAAACCAGTGGGCAAACGGGCCAAGGAAGATCGCCCCAAGCAGGTCTGTCCAGTTTTCAGTTGGTTCCATAAACACCTCTCTATAAAAGGTTCAATTTCGATTGTCAAGGTTTTCTGCGACTGGAAGGGCCACGATCGAGGAACTTGCTGTCTGCCGGCGGCTCCGGTTTCTTGTCGTCCTTCGTCATCTTGTCGATTGCCACGTCAAAGAGTTTGGCCTTCCACTTATCCGGCAATCTCTTGGCTATGAATCCGAGCCACTTAGGGAGTCTCATTGTTTGGCCTTTCGTATCAGCTTAACACCATCGACCACACACGCTTTCGGGATAGCTATTGAATCACCTATCTCGTCGGCGGTTTCCGGGTCAACACTTGCCGCGTACTGAGCCGCAACAACATAGTACGGCATATCCTTCGACGGCCCCTGAATGAAATGCCCTACGGTCTTGACTGTAAAGGGTTTTATTTTCCCCTCCGCCGCGTCAATAACCGACCGCCAACTTGTGAACGATTGGGGGTCAAGAAACGTGATCTCAACAATGTCGCCGACTTCAAGTTTTGCCATTGACCCCCCTCAGATATATCGCCGCGTCCTGCAACGCCTCGACGCCGTGCATCGCCAGAACCTTCTTGCGATCTGGAAACAGGATCACCGTCTGCGGCCCCGGTCTGCCCTCTTTGAAAAAATCCATCGAGTAGCCGTCGTCGATCTTGTACGCACCAGTCCGAATAGATATGACCGTCCTCCGGGCTTCCCCCGTTCCCCTCTCAACTGATTCAATGCCCGGATTGTGTTCGTGTTCGGTTACAATCAAGTCGGCTGTTGGTTCCAATAATTCCATCATTCTATGGTGTGAATTGAACTGGTTCAGCGAGGAATTGAACCGATAATGGTGCTTCCACAGAATCTTGTATGCCTGATCCCCAACGGTCAAAGTCAGAACCCCCCCGTGCGGCATATAGCTGAATGAGTAACCTTTTCGTACCCACCGCTCTACATCAACACCCGTTTTTCTCCGGGCCATTGTGTCGTGATTTCCACCGATAGCCGCGACGACTTTGGGGCCAAGTAGTTTGAGAAGCGAATCCATTGCCTCAAGCTGTAAATCAGGCGGGGCGAGTTGACCCATTACAGCCGAGGCGTCTTTGAATCCCGGCACAAACATATCAGTCCGATCACCGGAAATCCCGCAATAGATGTTCTCTGTCTCAGCTACAAATTGCGCGTCGGCATACAGTCTTTGGTAGTCCGTATGTGCGCTCCCCAAATGCCAATCCCCAAAGAAACATAACGCGACAGGGGTTTTTGTTTTAATCGTAGCCGCACAATATAACTCCCTGTCAGAAACGATGTCTCTGATCCCCTGTGCCTCAGTAAATACCCGTCGCCAATCATCCGCCGGCAGATTCCCCGGCGTCTTTTTCGACGTGCGGATAATCTGTACCCGGTCGGCGAAAGAGTCTGCCTGCCCGGTGTGTGGCATTAGCGGGTCAGGACTGGTTTGCCCCTTGTTGTAGCGATGGTACACAGTCGGCATGGTCTTACGGGTGTAGCTTGTCCCGAACTTCTTATTGACCACCACCGCCGTCTCATTCCAATTCGGTCGCCCGCCCTTTTCTTTCAGGTAGTCAAAGAGGAACCTGACGATTCGTGGGTCAACCCTCATCAATCCTCATTTCGTTCGCCATGAGTAACCGGGTGACAACGTGAATCAGTTGGTTCGACCCGCTCTCCTTGTCAACGTGGTTTCCGGTAAGGTACTGCGTTAGGTGAGCGCGGGCGTGGGCCAGATGATCCTCGACGGTGTGATCTTTCCATTCCATATCGTGAGGGTGAGTCGTGGCCCCGTGTTCCATGAGCCCTGAGATTTCCGCAAGCGTAGCCGGGAAATATCGCTCTAATAGTAGCTTGACACCGGGAGAGAATACAACACTCCCGACTATCGGTTGGTTCCCGTTGTCTCCCGACATTAAACCTCCACTATCTCCATGTGAGGAAGGTCGTCAAACTTATTGTCTTTTAGTCCAGTGTCACTATTCCAATCACCGCCCCAACGTAGCTTGACCCCCTGATGAAATGCCTCGGTCATCATAAATCCGGCCAAGTAGGTCATCCTCTCTCGGTCATTCCAGTCGATAAACTCTTTCCCGCCGACGTGTTCATAGGGCACAATATCAACGGCCATACTTGGGAGTGAGTTGTGTTTACCGGTCGGCCAAGGGGTCTGCGACTTTCCCTCTGAAACCGCCGCGTCCTGTTCCTCTTTTGTCCGGTGTCCGCATATGACTTTAAGCGGAAACCGTTCCTCTACCGCCATAACAATATTGATAAGTCGGGGATCACATGAGGCGAGTCTGGCAAGTGATTTACTGTCGAGCATATTTCACCTACCATGTGAGACGATAGTTCGATTGATCCGGTACACTTACATCTCTTGTGATTGCTGAAACCGAACCAGTCCCGATAGAGAGCTTGTACTTGGCCCCCGCGAAACAGGATGACCACTTGAGTTCTATTGAGAAATACCCGTTGGCCCCCGATACGCATTTCTTTGACCGGGTAATCAGGATCGTCGAGTCGCAAATATCGTTTACCTTTTCCGGCAGTGTGAAGGTCAATTCAATGTCTGCCGTTTGAAGATTCTTTGACACATCCCCAAGATACCCCCAGACCACACAGGTTTTCGGTGCTCCGGGGATGACCGAGGTAGAGGACAGGGAATCCCAACTTAGTTGATTGGCGAATGAGACCGGGTAGGTTTCGCCGTCGTAGTAAATGTCAAAGACTGTCTTGTACTGGGTGTCTCTTTTGGCGATTTGGTAATACGCTCCCACATCGAGGGCTTGAATCGCGCCGAGATTCGTGGTTGTGACAAGCGTCCCGTTCTCCCAATACTTGCCGATGATAGAATCTACGTCATCCGTGAAATAAGCGACAGTCGGCCAATTCACAGAGAGCTTACTTACCAACAGGTTGTAATCTTCCCGATAGCTCGTCCACCGTGAGCCGTTGAACTTGTAGAGGAAAAGTATCTGCAACAGAGAATCAGACCCGATCTCATAGGTCGTGTCTATCCCACTGAAACTTGTCTTGATGATCGAATCGTCAACAGACCCGTCAACGAGCCGGTATATGATACAGGAGTCGTAGACCTGTCCGAGATTCAGATGGACGGGGTAGGTCGCCGCGCCCGCGATAGACCATATTCCCGACATCAGGAAAATGGTCAATAGCAATCGTTTCATTTTTTCGCCTCAACTATCAGTGATTTCAAAGTGATCGTCTGATCGACCGGAGATTCTGTTTCGGATAGATTCATCCTGAGAAAAGCGGACAGAGACGCTAAGTCGTTTCTTGTGAGAGTGACAGTTACATCCCCGATCTTCACTACCCTTTTGGCCGCGTAGATGGTGTCTGATTCGGTGATCTTTATCTCCGTGATCTTCTGTAACCCGTTGCCAAGATCAACCCGCGCTGTATCCGCTTTGATGATTCTGAGTTGTTCGACATAGAGTAGCGTCGAATCTTTGGGGGCCGGATTCGGTAGAATCTTCCCGGCCTGAGCTACGTTGATGAATACCAGAATGAGAATTGCGCTGACTACTGACTTCACGATAAACTCCTTAGTTTGGGGTTGCCTAAAGAAAAGGATTTGTTTTTTGACAGGTCAAGGGAAATCACGGTTTCACCTTACCTGTGACTTTGATCTTACCCCTGTAGCTCCGGCTGTAAGTGACTCCACAATCGTCGTCTGTGATCGTACCCGTTCCGGTGGGGTCAATGATGGTCAGCGTGGCGGGGGAGACACCTGTTATTGATACCGTGAACGCCCGACTTGCCTGACACCCGCTCCGGTTGGTTGTCGGGACTGTGACGGTCGTTGACGTTGAGCCAATCGGGATAGACTTGCTCCCGCTTGTGGCGGTGTAGTCCGTTCCACTAAGAGCCGTCCCGTTGGCTGTTGAGTAGTTGAACGTGGTCAATACCGCTTGGGCGGCAGACAGCGTAACCGTGAAGGTAGCCGTACCACCCTCAGTTACTGTGGCGTCACCGATAGAGATTGTGCCAGTAGATGATTGGTTGAACCCCGCGTTGGCGAGTATCGTGTCTTGTGAAAATACCCGCGCCTGACCGTTGGCGAGAGTGAACGTTGACCCGCCAGACAATGCCGATGGTTTCCAGAAAGCATTGTAGTTTTGTGGTCCCAGCCCCGCCGAGTCGGCAAAGTTATCAATTAACTCGTACCACGTTCCCGTAGGAAGGGTGACGTTGATATTTGTGGTCGCTCCGTATATGCCAGCCCCGAATCCACCATACGGAAACCGCATAGCAACAAAGGTTAGGGGTGTACCCGGAGTATTCGGATTATCAAATGTCGCCTTCCATACTTTATAGGTAGTTCCGCTTCCATCCGTCCCGGTTTGCGACGTATCTCTCGTGTTGTTTGGGACACCGAAGTATTTCCCCCAAGCGTCCGACCACAGAAAATCAGAGTCCGATAGTTTCGTTACCGTCGAACAAACCCACGATCTTGACGATCCGAAGTTATGATAAAAGTCGTTTGCGTCCTGTGAATACTGTCCCGACTGCCAACGGGGGAACATCCATAACTGCGATCCATTGGTTCGGGAAAACTCACACATGAGCATCGCACCGAGATAATTCATCTTTTGGCGGTTGATACTTAGGTGGGCAACGCAGAAACTATCCACCCATCCAACGGGGTAATAACCAAGCACGAGGTTGACCGCGCTATCCTTTAGCGCATAGGCCAACGACGGGAAATACTTGAGTGCGGAATAGGAATATGAGTAGAAGTTAGACATAGTTTCGTTCAGCATTGAGCCGCGATATACGACCGTTGCGTGCCTACCCTCCACCTTAAACCCGGAATCAAGTTGTGATGCCTGAAGCCCCCACCAAGAAGCTCCGTTTGGAATCAATATCTTGTTATTCGCGGCCATCGAATCGGAGAGCGTTTTCCCCCATTTATTCGCCCGCCAAGACACTTGAGAGTCGGGCATATTGGCGATGTTAATTCCAGTGAACGGAACAACAATAGAATCGCGTCCAACCGTCCATTCGCTTGCGGCGTATGGTTGGAATCCTGCGTTATTAGGGAATAAACCAGTCAGCCGCGTTTCTTCATCCATCATTATTCCGTCCAGCCCCGTACTTGTCATACCAGACTTGAACCGACTATACAAATAGGAGCCGAACTGCCAGCGTCGAGCGTCAAATAGGTATCGCAAGTGTATAGACGCCGTGCTTCCCATGTACATTCTGATAAACTTGTTTCCGCCCGGAGTGGTATACGGAGCACCATCCGCCGTCCCGGTATTCCCTATAACAATAGCGGAATCCGCCACTTGTGGACCAGTACGAAGAAACATGGAATCTACAGGGATACCACTTGATGTAGAAAACGCCGCTATATTCGCGGAATCTGTTCCAGCGCGGGAGTATAAATCGTATCCGATAACTTTTAGGTTGGGGTTAATCCCCTTCATGTATGATACACCAGACGCATCAGCACAGGTTGTGACGATCATCGAGTATCGGTTAGCAAACCAATCCCTCATCGCTGGCACATAGCCCCCAAAATTACATGACCAGATCGGGGCATAGTAAGCGAGGACGCCAATACGTAATTGTTTTGAACGTGGGGCGGGGTTGGTGCCACTCGGAGCCGTACAGTCTGAACAGGTCGTGGTCCCGTTCCCCTGATATACTCCACTCAATTCTGTACACTGTGCTTCGGTAACAACCGCACAAGTATAGTTATAACAACACGCTCCCGTAGGTGTACTTGGCGCACCGCCACAGGTTCCGGTTGTGTAGGATTGGTAGTAGCCAATGTCAAACGGGGCTTTCGATGCTTGGGCTGATCCGTATACCCCGATAGCGTAGGTGGAGTCACCACAGTTGACAAGGGGTGAGGCCGCGTCGAGTCTGAAATCACCTGCCGCAGAGTCTACGAATCCGAACGCTGTTTGATCGTGCTTGTTGCTATCGAGTCGTGAGTACGGATAGGTCGCCGATGATGTCCCGTAGTAGTAGCAACTATCGAAAGCGTTCTTCTTGAACTCTGCAAAGTTGACCGTCACCGTCTGAGTCGATGTCGTACCAAAGATCATTTCCGCCCGATTGAATCCGGTGTTGTTACCGATCAGTATGTTGCCAACCATCTTGACGCCATTGTACGTCATGTTGCCAACTGCCGTATGCTCAAACCCGACAGCAGACGCGGCGGGAGAACCACCATACTCGGCGTTGATCGTGTTGTAATATAGATAGGCGTGAGGCGGGGGAGTCGTACTCGGATAGAACGTAATCGCCGACCGACCACCACCAGAGATAAATCTTATGTCGTTATTGCGGATCGTCCATCCAGTGTCTCCCGCATGAAGGATAATCCACTCGTGAGTTGTGGTCGTTCCGTAACCGTAGCAGGAGTCGATCAGTCCGCTAATGTCTGCGGAGCTTGCCGTTGCGATGGTGAATCCAAAGCCGGTAATCGTACAGTGTTTGATCTGCACATAGTCGCCACCGATCAGAATACCGTAGGAGTTCGCGCCGAATGACACGCTGTTTAGTTCTTGAATTGTGCAACCCTGAATGACGGTAGAGTCCTGATTGTTGATGTAGATACCTTTTTGGTCGCCCTCGCTCCCGCCGTTAGCGTCGATAGTGATTGTTGACGCCCATACCGTATCTTTTATGCCACCAGAAATCAGTACCGCGCCGTTGTTGTTGATGACTGGTAGATTGAACGTACACTGGTCAACCTTATGCCCCGTCACGCTAATAAATGCCACGTTTGAGGTATCAAAGAAGCACTTGTAAATTGTCGTGGTAGATGCGGCGCGGCCACTGGCGTTAAACTCCACGCCGCCGGTAAATGCCGCCCGTATGAATCCCTTGAACCGTACACCCGAAAGCGTGATAGCCGCCGTTGTGTTGCCAACGTAGAATCTACCATACCCGTTCGTGGCTGGTTGATACATATATATCTGAGCCGCGTTCGCGGGGTTGGTTACGTTGACACTGATCGAAACCGTTGAGTTTGGCCCCGGCTCTACGTCATAAGTAAATCCCGCGTCATGCTTGAGATAGAGGTATGACGTTGCCGCCATTGTGAGCGTACCACCGTTACTTGAACTGAACGGAGCCGACGCCCTGTTGCCCAAGACAACCGCGTTACACATAAGACCCATACCCGCCGTGAACGCGAGTGTGCCAGTGGATCGCACAAAGATCATGCGAACAATCGGAGTCGTGATCGAATTGGCCGCGTCAACGGTAAGTGTATGTCCCGCCGCTACGATTATCGTATCGTTGACACCAAACGACAGGGCTGAGAGATTCCCCGATCCTGACGTGGTAACAGTCGTCGCCCCCGCCGGTATCGTTATACAGATAACCGACAGCAAAAGTATGGAAACTAATCGTATTTTTACCATCTCCAATTATCTTTCTGTCGGTAGAACAGTTTTTCGGGTGCGCGTAATGTCGTAGTGTGCAATGTTGCAGATCGAATCACCACGTTTGGTGTAGCAGAGGGTGAACCACCACCGCCTGCCGTGTAGCTTATCCAGAGAGAGTCATAGGACGTTCCGGCTGTTGGGAAATCCATACCCCTCGTCGCTCGATTCGACGGACTTCCAGATACTCCTATTGTCATCATTGTAATGTTGTTTCCACTCGTCCATCCCGCCCTGTCAATAATCTCTTGTAAGACTGTTTTGGTATGGGCGTATGGCAATTTGTATTTTGTCCCCGCAACCCACGACGTTGTGGTGCTTATCCATGCCGTATCTCTTGCTGTCGTAGCGGACGCCCATGCAGACCGAAAGCCTGAAGTGTCAACTACTTGGACGCCATTATCAGCGTCGTAGGCGGCAATCGCAACGATAAACGAATCCGACGAGTTTGCTCCCGACTTCACCCAATACTCAACCGAGTCAATAGTTGACCCCTGTGGGATGTCAATGGCAGTGAACCTCGTTGATTTTGCATAGAACCACGCACCCGTCATCCCAAGATATAGTAGCTGAGTTGTGGAGTCCGGGTTCGCACCACCAAGCCACGCACCAGTGAATGTCGCATTCGCATTTGCCGCCCCATTCCAGTCATCAGAACTTGCGCTTGGCTTTCCAGTTTCAACCGTACCCCACGCTGATCCCGCCATGATGGCGAGATATATGGCGAGATATATGATCCGCTTCATTAGTATCTCCTCATGTTGAGATAGGCCCACTCACACCTGACTCGTTTAGCTGATGTCGCCGTAACCTGTGTCTCAAACCAAAGCATAACCGTCACTACGTCACCGGGGACAATTTGCCTGTCTGTGAAGTTCACCGAATCCTCGGTTGGTGTAAGCGAATACGTCTTACCAATGAACACCGAATCAACCTGAGTACGGTTGACATAAAGTAGCGCGTAGTTCGGGTACATGATCTTCGATGTATCGGTTGACCCTGTACCCGCGAGTGAATCGGATGCGTATTTCCATTTGAAGGATAACAGCGTATCATTCTCGGTGGCGTTCCACGTTAGGTTGAGCGGTGAATGGCTATCGCCGACCGAATCAACAAGGTGAAAGAGTTCAGACTTGTATGCGTTATTGGGCCATGTTGCGGACGTATCACACATATTCCA
>JBGAWZ010000466.1:0-2358 GCA_044227335.1 Candidatus Zixiibacteriota bacterium
TATCACCAATATCATCTCAGCAATCACTGCCGCCGATGCCAGGACACTCGTCCTCTTTGATGAAATTGGCGCCGGGACCGATCCGAAAGAAGGAGTCGCGCTGGCCGAATCGATTGTCATGCATCTGGTGAAATCG
Organism: Candidatus Zixiibacteriota bacterium; assembly: GCA_044227335.1. GTDB lineage: Bacteria > Zixibacteria > MSB-5A5 > GN15 > FEB-12 > JACRAV01. The sequence goes on from JBGAWZ010000466.1 coordinate 137, forward strand.
AATGCTCGGATGATTGTTACCACGCATTACTCACAGCTAAAGACACTGGCGCTGGAGAATCCGGAGATTGAAAACGCGTCGCTCTCATTTGACCGTCAGACCCTCTCCCCTACTTATCATTTGCAACTCGGAATACCGGGGTCATCGTATGCGGTCGAGATCGCCAGTCGCCTCGGAATGCCGCAGGAGATTTGCGGGCGGGCGTCGGAGTTAATCGGATCGGGTGAGCGATCTCTAACCGCGCTGATTTCATCGCTTGAAGCGGAGCTAGCCACAGTCCGCACGGACAAGATCAATCTGAGCCAGCGGCTGGCCGACGCACAGGAGGCCGAGACCAAGTATCGAACGCTGGCCGACAAACTCAAAGTCGAAGTTGAAGTGGAAAAGAAAAAGCAGTTAGCCGAGACCGAGACGCTCTTGGATATGACGCGCAAAGAAACAGAGCGGCTGGTTGGGGAGATTCGCAGGACGGGAGCTTCGGCTGAGGCGATCAAGCAGATGCACCAGACACTCAAGTCACTAGGCGACGAGGTGGGACAACAGAAAAGCGTGATCAGCAAAAAGACGCCGCGTCGGTCGCTTGATAGGTTCAGTGAAGGTGATCGTGTTCATTTGATCGATCTGGGACAAGATGGAGAAATTGTTGGGTTAATCGGCGCCGACAAAGCGCGGGTTCGGGTTGGAAATATCACGACCGTGGTGGAGCTTCGCAGTCTGCAGAAATTGGCTTCAGAGTCACCGGGCAAGCCGATGCGGCCGGTGTCGCATGTCAATGCCGAGAGTGTGACAACGCCGGAGATTCATCTGCGCGGAATGACGGGCGAAGAAGCAATTGAAGCTCTTGACCGGTTTTTGGACAAAGCGGTAGTCGGCGGAATCCATCAGGTCTATGTCATCCACGGCAAAGGGACTGGCGCGCTCCGTCGAACGTTGAGCGAATATCTGAAAAAGCACCGTGATGTCGCCACAATCCGGCTGGGCGACTGGAACGAGGGTGGCGCCGGAGTGACGATTGTGACACTCAAATCATGATACCACTTGAGACAATAGATCAAATTCGACAAGCGACCGACATTGTGCAGATTGTCGGTGAGTATCTGCGTCTGAAAAAGAAAGGGCGGGCGTTTTGGGCGGTCTGTCCGTTCCACACGGAAAAGACGCCCTCGTTTCAGGTGAATCCGGATCGTCAGATTTACCACTGTTTCGGCTGTGGCAAAGGCGGGAATGCGATCACGTTTTTGATCGAGCATGAGAAGATGTCGTTTGTTGAGGCGGTGCGGCATCTGGCCCAGAAGGCGAATATTGTCATCCGGGAGACTGAGCGGGATTTCCAGCGCGAGGAAACCGAGAAACTAAACTTCGCGCACACCGTGGCGGTGGAGTATTTCAAGAAGCAACTTCGCCTGCCCAAATACAAAGTGGTGCTGGATTCGTATCTGCGAGCCAAGCGGGGAATCACTGACGAAAGTATCGAGCAATTTTCGCTGGGGCTTTCCGGTGAAGAGTGGGATGGGCTGTTGAATTACGCAGCGTCGAAGGATCTAAGCGGCGATGATTTATCCAAAGCCGGACTGGCTCTTTTATCGGATAAGACCAAACAGTATTTCGACCGGTTTCGCACGCGCTTGATGATCCCGATTTTCAATCTTACCGGCAAGCCGATTGCGTTCGGCGGAAGGACTCTTAAGAAAGGCGAGGCGGCCAAGTATATCAATTCGCCGGAGACTCCCTTGTACAGCAAAGGGAATGTGCTGTATGGGCTGAACTTTGCGAGGGATTTCATCCGCGAGAAAAATGCGGTAATCGTAGTTGAAGGGTATTTTGATTTGATCTCAGTCTGGCAGACCGGCGTGCAGAATGTAGTGGCGTCATCGGGAACCGCGTTCACGCCACAACAGGCGCGCCTGTTAGCTCGATTTGCCGAAGATGTCTTTCTTTTTTTCGACGCCGACTCGGCGGGGCAGAATGCCGCGCTGCGATCGGTCGATGCACTTTTCGACGCCGGGCTGGAAGTCAAAGTGGTCAGCGCGCCGCAGGGGCACGATCCGGATTCGGTCGCTCGCGAGTGGGGACGGGACAAGATCGAGGAACTACTTCACGACGCCACCCGGTATATCCCGTTTCGGGTGCGCGATGTCGCTCTTGAAAAAACAGGGATTATCGCCAAAGAGAAATTGGTGAAGGAACTGGGCGGATTGGCGGCCCGGATTTCAGACCCGACC
>JBGAWZ010000467.1:0-2356 GCA_044227335.1 Candidatus Zixiibacteriota bacterium
GGAGTGGCGTTTCAGATTACCGACGATCTCCTGGACTTTGTCGGCGATCCAGAGATCACCGGCAAAGAACCGGGACAGGATGTTCTAAATGGCAAAGTTACTCTGCCGATTATCCACTCGCTCCGTCAGGTGAACGATGCCAGCAATCGTGAAATTACGGCCTATCTGAAGAAAGGCGCCGACCCCGAGTCTTTCCGCAAAGTGTACGACTTCGTGTCGGAAAACGGCGGGATAGAGTATGCCTACCGTCGGGCCGAAGAACTTTCCGAATCGGCGCTTGAATCGGTATCAGCGTTGGGGCATTCGGCCTTTGTCGATTCCCTGACTTCGATGGTGCGCTACACCACCGCGCGGGCGTCGTAGCCGTGTGCGGCCGAATACTGCGTATTCTCGTTAATCAAATCGTCGCCCGCCGCGTATAATCAATCAGATGTTTGGTCTTAAGCAAATCAGTATAGACTTTCTCACCTCGGTGCCGGTGATCGTGTTTCTGTCTCTGGCGGCCCTGCTCCTGCTCACGATCTGGCTTTATCGGTACACCAATCCACCGCTCCCAAGCTGGATTAGAATTGGATTAGCGGCGCTTCGCGCAATTGCGGTGATCGTCCTGATTCTTGCGCTTTTGCAACCGGTGATATCGTTCTCCCGTGACGTTCATCGCGCCAAACGGATTGCGGTCATTGTCGATAACTCCGCCAGCATGGACAAGGTCGAGGCCGGCCGATCGCGCGCTGACCGTGTAGATTCCTTGCTCTCATCCGCTGGATTCTCTTCGCTTGCGAATTCTGTCAGTCAGAAGCAGTGGTACTTTGCAGACAAATTGAGCGGCTCCCGCTCAATCGGCAATCACGACGCTACCGCAATCGGTTCTGCCCTGACTGAACTGAGCAAGGAAGAACTGGCGGCGCCCTCCGATGCCTGGGTACTCCTTTCCGACGGCAACTCAAACGCAGGTCGAAATCCCTCGGCTCTTGGCGGCGAGTTAAAAACGCCGATTTACACAATCGACATGGCGGGGGAGACCGGGAATCTGGATTTGTCCATCGCGGACATCGAATACAATCCGGTAGTATTTGTCGGAAAGCCGACCGAGGTAAAAGTCAAACTTGGCTGGCAAGGGGCCGAAGGGCGCAAGGCGCGGCTGGGAATCTACCAGGGTGCAAGGCTCCTGGACTCCACAACTTTTGCGCTGACCCGCGACGACGGCTTCGCCGATCTATCGCTCACGTATATCCCCTCCGATCCGGGGCAGAAAATGCTCCGGGTGATGATTGATACGTTAGGTGAAGAATCAACCACCGGCAATAACGAGCGGACTATTGCTGTGAAAGCACTCAAGAGTCGGCTTTCGGTTCTCATGTTGACCGAGCAACCCGACTATGAGCTTGGTTTCCTGCGGCGCTATTTGTTGCAGTCCGACAAGTTTGATATCAAACTCGTTTCGCTTGGGAATCATCCGGGGAATCTCGGCGGCGCTGTGCCGTCGACACAAGCCGAGATCAACCGGTATGACCTGATTGTATTGCATGATATCCAGCCAACACGACTCGAATCGCGCTTCCCGATACTCACCTCATTCATGTCTGAACATGGCGGCTCGGTTTGGTGGATGATGGGTCAGCACTTTGCGCAGGGGATGTCGCGGGGCGCGACAGCTCTCTTACCGTTCTTCCCCGACAAGTCAAAGGCATTTGATTTCGTTGAGTCCCACGCCGATCCGGTCGTGGCTAATTTTTTGCACCGGGCTATCCGAATCGCCGACGACCGCACTGCGATCCGCACACTATGGGCTGGCCTTCCGCCGTTTCGTACACTCGTTCGGTGTGATGCCTCCGATCCAAATTCAGTGGTCCTGGCGACTGCGACCGGAGGCACTCAGGCGCGCCTTCCGGCTCTTGGATTCCGTCGACACGGCCGCGGCAAACTCTTCGCGAGCGCAGTTGGACCGTTTTGGAGTTGGGGTTTTTACAATCTGGGGATCGGCGAGGATGGCGGCGCGTATGCACGCTTTGTCGACGGCGTCACCAACTGGCTGACTGTGCAGGATGATTTCGATCCACTCCGTATTGTGCCTCAGAAATCGGTATTCAGTCGGGGTGAACCGGTTGTTTTCGACGCCCTGGCGCTCGATCAAGGATACCGACCGATTCCCGGCGCCGGCGGCCAGATTTCACTGGTGCCTGAGGACGGCCGCGACAGCGCTGTTCTGAATTTTGTCGATCGGGGAGAGGGGAAATTGGCGGCCGAATTTGCAAACATCTCCCCCGGTGAATATACCTACCACGGTCTTTTGGAAAACGGCGACCAACGTCTGTTGGCCCGCGACGGAAAAATTCTGGTCGAAAAATACTCGCTT
>JBGAWZ010000024.1:0-10838 GCA_044227335.1 Candidatus Zixiibacteriota bacterium
GATCAGATCGCCGGAGAGCGAGAGCGGCTCGATTCCACGCACTGTGGTTGCCGGAGCCGGGGCACTTTTTGGTGTGGCCTTTTTCTCTGCGGCAAACAGTCCCGATATGATCACGATCAGGGCCGCAATGCTATAGATAGGTACGCGTGTCATCTCGCTCGTTCAATTTGGCTAACAAATCTTTGATCTCGCCGGTCCGGGTTTTGTGGACGACAAATGTGACATCGCCTGATCGCACAACTACCAAGTCTGAGAGTCCAAGGCAGACAACGATGCCGTCGGAGTCATTGTAGATAGTCGTTTCAAAAGTGCTCTGGGTGAGTGTCTTGCCGACGTGGACATTGTTTTCGCTGTCGCGTTCTTTGAAACGGTCGAGCGAGTTCCAGCTTCCGATATCGTCCCACAGGATGTCGGCTTTCATTACCAGCACATTGTCGGCTTTTTCAAGCACGGCGTAGTCAATCGAAATGGACGGCGCGGCGTTGTACAGAGTTTCCCGGGCGGAATTCTCCGACGAAGTACCGATCGACTTGCTGTACGTTTCCAAGAGTGCGCTTATATCCGGGCGGCAGGTCGCAATCGCCTTAAGAATCGAACGGGCCGACCAGATGAACATTCCGCTGTTCCAAAGATATTTTCGGCTGAAGTAATACTCCTGCGCGACTGCCGCCTTTGGTTTTTCGGCAAACGAAGCTACTCTGTAGATTGTCGAGACACGGTCGGACTTGTGCAATTCACCGAATTTGATATACCCGTATCCCGTGTCCGGGCGGGTCGGCACAATCCCGATGGTTATCAAGCGGTCTTCGACTGCGGCGATAGCACACCCGTCTTCGAGAATGCGGAGCAGTTTTTCCGGCGGCCGAATGAGATGATCGGCAGAAAGCACAACCATGACGGCGTCGGGATCGGCTTTTTGTAGATGCACCGCGGCCAGTCCGATGGCGAGGCAGGTATTGCGGCCGGTCGGTTCGGAGTAGATATGCTCTTTGCCGAGATACGACGCGCAGTTAAGAATCAACTGCATCATTGATTCGCCGGTCACGATGCGAATGTGCTCAAGCGGAATGAGTGGCCGGACGCGATCGATGGTCTCTTCGAGCATGGTGCGTTCGGACGTCAGTTTCAGGAACTGCTTGGGCCGTTCGGCGCGAGATAACGGCCAGAACCGTTCACCCTTGCCACCGGCCATGATAATGCCATAAATCATCGTACAATATCGCCTTCAATAGGTTAGCAATGGATGATACCGGTGTTCAACGCGGCAGTCAAGTCGAAGGGGAGCGAGCGAACGACACGAATTCGGAGTAACAAGGCTTACCGTAATGGCGGGTTCGAGGACGGACCCGCCCTACGAAAGACAAGCCTAAAGTCGCCCAGGGAACAAAACCTCAGTATTCTGAAAGCACGAGTATCTCGAAACTCCGTGCTTGCGGTAAAATTCTAGATCTTGCTTGTCGGACCTGACCAATATCCAGTTGCCATTGAAACGCTGAATTAGGAGCACTCGCAGATAACCTATAAGCATTCCACTATCCGCTACCGGCACCAAATTCAACAATGTATCGACCACACTCCAGCGGCCAGTGGCACTGCCGTACTTGCCCAAACAACCTTGCCATTCCGCCTCAAACGTGCTGTCACTACTGAGCTTGAGTTCTATGTTCATTCCAAGTCCATCACCCGAATAGTAGGTACCGACCAGAACTGAAGAACTTTGTGGATATTCGGTGGTGCCTTTCATAACTCCTGAGAGTGTTGAGGGTAATCCACAACCAACTGACAAGATCATTAGAAATGCAGTAACAAAGAAATGGAGTTTCAGACGGCTTATCATACAGGCAACTGATATGTCCTTATCATTTCTCTGCATCAATGACGTTTGAGGATTCATACTGTTGATGGCTTTGTGGACCGAGGGAACTTCTTTGAACGCGACATTCTGCAAATCACAGGAGTTGGAGGAGTTTTGCCCACATGTCTCATAAGTCATTTGAAGTCAGTGCAATCAATGGCCATAACAGGAAAACCAGATTCATCCTATATCCCCGCCGTCAGCACCGCCAACAGAATGCTATGAAACCGCGTGTCGACAGAATCTGACGGGAAACTGAGCGCCAGCGGGACTTTGGCGCCGACCACTATCCCGCCGATCTTGCACTCGCCGAAAAATTGCAGGGCTTGGTACATGCCGTGCGCGGTGGCCGCGTTTGGCGCGACAAAGGCGTCGACATCACCGGCGACCGATGATCCCTTCATACCCTTGGCCTCGGCGGCAGATTTGTCGAGCGCGACGTCGACTGAAATCGGACCGTCGACATACGCTCCCTTTATCTGCTCCCGGTCGGCCATCTTGGCCAGCACCGCCGCTTCCATCGTGACTGGCATCTGCGGATAGACGACTTCAACTGCGGACAGCACTCCGATTTTGGGTTTAGAAATCCCAATGTGATGGGCGACAGAAATGATATTTTGTGTAATGCCTATTTTGGCGGTGAAATCCGGCTGATCGTGAACGACGCCATCGGAAATCAACAAGACCCTCGGATAGGCGCTCGACTCGGCAACCGCGACATGCGAGACGGTCTTCCCCGGCTGTATCAATTTCGACTGCCCACCGACAAGTTCCTGAATCAGGGCCGCTGAAATTATCCCGCCATGAACAACCAGATCGACTTCTTTGGCGGCAACCATATCGGCGACTATTCTGACGGCGTCGACAGGCTGTTCTTCTTCGATCACTTCAATTGAGTCAAGCGCAGGAGCAAATTGCGCGATATCCTGCTCAAAGTGGGCCGGATCACCGACCACCACCGGTTCGATAAGTTCGCTCAGAAACGCACGCTCGAAGGCCTGAAGAGTGAGATGACTCGCGTACGATGTCATCACGGCGCGAGGTTTAGCTCTGCCTTCGAGCCGTTCTCTGGCCAGCGACAGAATCTGGGCGTAGCCAGTCACATTCGGGATGAGATTGGTCACGGCCTCACCCCCGCGCTCAGGTGGCGCTGATAATTCGCTACGACGCACGCCACCGCCAATGAGGCTATCTTGTTTCGCACGGTGTCTGTGCGCGAGACAAGCGCGACCGGAACTTTGGCGCCCACAATCACACCGGCAAATACTGCCTCGGCGCATTGAATCAGCATTTTGGCAACGACATTCCCCTCTTCGACTGAATCGACGAGATACACATCGGCCTCGCCCGCCGCCGGGCCCGCGACTTTGCGGGCCTGCGCGGCCTCCGGTTTAGTAGCGGCGTCGAGAGTGAGCGGCCCTTGAATATGAATGTCGGTACAACGCGCTTTACACATCGAGAGAAATTCTTCCATCGGTCCCTGCCGATCGGGCGGAAGGTCGTGCATATGGCAGGTCGCGGCGCTCACGGCAACATTGGTCGGAACACAACCGAGCGCTCGCGCCACAACCAGTGCATTTTGCAGGACTTGAAACTTTTGATCGAGATCCGGCTTTACCACCATGCCGCCGTCGGTGATGTTCAAAAGTCGCGGATACCCCGGTATGTCAAGCACAGCGCAGTGCGAGAGCGTATTCTCGCCGCGCAAATTGTATCGTTTGTCCAGAACCACTTTCAGAATCGACGAGGTCGGCAAGAACCCCTTCATTATGAGATCGGCCTGCCCCGTTGATGCCAGATTGATTGCGTGATGGGCGGCTTCGAGTGGATCGGTGTGATCGATGATTTCGAGGTGCGAAATATCGATGTGATTTTCGGAGGCCAGTTTTTCGATAGACTTGCAATCCCCAACCAGGTAACCCGACAGGAATCCCTTCGCCGCACACTGACTGACAGCGTCGATCACGTCCGAATCTTGCGCCGCGGCGACAGAAACGCGCATCGGGCGGTCGTCACGCGCAATTTGAATCGCGCGACGGATCAGATCATCGGATGAGCGAATAGGTTCGACACGCATGGCAGTATCAATAGACTTTCAACTTCTCCTGGCTGAACAACACCCTCATGCCGGCGGCGGCGAGGGCCTCCATCTCGAATTCACCGGGGACTACTCTTACTGCGCCGAGGAACGTAGTGTACGTTTTGATCTGGGCGACTAACCGCTGTGAGTTGGCCATTCCTCCAGTCAGAATAATCGCGTCGAACTTCCCGCAGAGCGCGACCGCGGCTTGACCGATTTCCTTGGCGATCTGATAGGCCATAGCGTCGAAATAAAGCCGTGCTTTTTGGTCGCCGTTATCGATGAGCTTTTCTACCTCGCGCAGATCAGCAACGCCAAGATAGGCAACCAGGCCGGATGACTTTGACAGCTTTTCGATCATCTGTTTCTCGGTGAACTTGCCGCTGTAGCAGAGTTTGACCAATCCGCCGATTGGCAGAGCGCCGGCACGGTCGGGTGAGAACGGCCCCATACCCAGGAGCGCGTCGTTAACGTCGATCACTTTGCCGCCCTGCAACGCCGCAACAGATACTCCGCCACCCATGTGTACCGCCACGTAATTAGCCTCCTCGAGTTTCTTGCCCGATTTGGCGGCCTCGCGGCGGCAGACTTCTTTGATATTCAGCGCATGGACGCGGCATTTGCGTTCGATCTCCGGAACGCCGCTTACTCTTGCGATGTCGGTGAAATTGTCAATAGTGATTGGGTCGGAAATCAGCGACGGCACATTGTACCGCTTAGCAAGATGATCGGCGATGATCGCACCCAAGTTGGACGCATGATTGGAGTACTTGCGTGTGCGGAGGTCATCAAGCATTTGCGCGGAGATTTCGTACGCGCCGCCCTCGAGTGGTTTGAGTGGCGCGCCGCGACCAACAACTGCCCTAACACTACCACTCTGGAAATTCAGAGAGGCAATCCACTTGTCGATTTCGCGCATCCTATGCTCAAACTGGTCGGCGACATTATCGAATTTAGCCAGTTCGGCGCTGTCGTGGCGAACAGTTTCTTCGCTGACTTTGCGGTCGGCGTCAAAAAGCGCCATTTTGGTCGAGGTCGACCCTGGATTGATAATGAGCAACAAATCAGGCATTGGTTATGCCTTCACCGTTTCAAGCGTGATCGCCCGTCCTCGCTGGAAGGCGGTGAGGTTGATTTCCACCAGATTCTTTTTCACCTTGGCGCGAATTGTATCGAGCCAAAGCTGGTCATCAAACGGCAAATTATTTGAGAGTACACCGAGCAAGATCGTATTAACCAATCGCGGATTACCAAGTTCGCCGGCAATCTGATCAGCCGGAACAGCGATCACACGCTTGAGCTTTTTGCGCAGATCGGCAATGGCGTCTTCCGGGTAATGATGGATTTTCGATCCCGATACAATGGCCGGAATGAGTTGGGTGCGCGAGACGATAGCGACACCGTCTTTGTGCATCCAACCAACGGCACGGAGTCCCTCAGCTTGTTCGAATGCCATGAGTATATCGGCTTGACCCTCGCCGATGGTCGGCGAGTAGACTTTCGGCGCAATCTTTACATGCGATGACACCACTCCACCGCGCTGGGACATGCCGTGGATCTCGGACTTTTTCAAGTCGAGGCCGGCGTTCATGGCGACATCGGAGATGACTTCTGAGGCCAGGAGCACACCCTGTCCGCCAACGCCTACAATCAAAATATTCGCTTTGTCAGACTGTATCATTTCGCCACCCCCGGTCCAAATTGGCTCTTCAGTAGAATCGCTTCGGTCGGACAAATCTGTGCGCAGAGTGTGCAACCGGTACACAGCGTTTCGTCGATCACCGCTTTCGGGTGACCGTGCTTGTTCAATTCGTGAGACGCCGAAATCGCCGGACAGGAGATTTTGAAACAGGCCGAACATCCGTTGCACAACTCGGCGTCGATCAGATATGGTTCATCCATGATCCGTTTCGGCATCAATACACAGGGGCGCGTCGTGATAATCACCGACGGCCCCGGTTTGTCCATTTCTTCTTTGATAACTTTAACAGCGGTGTCGTAGTCGTAAGCATCCAGTTCGCGCACTGAGTTGACTCCGAGAGCGTGACACAACTTGAACAAATCGACCCGCTCGGCTTGTTCACCCATCAGTGTTTTGCCTGTGCCGGGGTGCTCCTGCCCGCCGGTCATGGCGGTGGCGCGGTTATCTAAAATAACGACCGTCACATTTGATTTGTTATAGACAGCATCCAAAAGACCGGTGATGCCTGAGTGGACGAAAGTCGAGTCGCCGATCACTGCCACAGTACCGGTTTTCGATCCCTGCACTTTTTCCATGCCGATGGCATTGCCGATCGACGCTCCCATACAAATACAAGAATCCAGCGCGTTGAGCGGCTCGGTCACACCCAGCGTATAGCAACCGATATCCCCGGTCACCACCACCCCAAGCTTTTTGAGCGCCATGAAAGCGCCCCGATGCGGACATCCCGGACATAACACCGGTGGACGCGGGAACAGATCGGCGGCGGAAATTTCGGGGCCCGGAACTTTGTCAATCAACCCGGCTTTTTGGAAGGCAATCGCTAACCGATATGGCGACAATTCGCCTAACGTGCCGGTAAATTTCTTGCCTTTTACTGGTAAGCCGTGGGCGCGAATCATGTCTTCCCAGAACGGTTCGAGTTCTTCGACAACAATGACTCGCTTGTGGGCTTTCACAAACGCTTCGATTTTCTTGAATGGTAGCGGGTACCCAAGCCCAATTTTCAAATAATCAAAATCCGGCGCGATCTCTTTGCAGTATTGATACGACACTCCGCCGGTGATGATGCCGATTTCCGAGCCATTGATTTCGATTCGGTTATAAGGTGTCTCTTCGACAAAGTGGCGAAGTTTTTCAAGGCGTTCTTCGACCACGACATGCCGCTTGCGGGCATTGGCGGGGATCATCACATACTTCGACGGATCCTTTGCGAATTTCTTGTCGGTGCCGTGGGATTGGTCGCCCAGTTCGACAATCCCTTTCGAGTGTGAGATACGGGTGGTCATATGGAGCATAACCGGCGTATCGAAGATTTCGGACATTTCGTACGCCGTTACCAGCATGTCTTTCGCTTCCTGCGAATCGGACGGCGCCAGAAAAGGCACATTCGCCATGCGAGCAAAAAAGCGGTTGTCCTGTTCATTTTGCGACGAATGCATTTCGGGGTCGTCGCACGAGACAATCACAAATCCGCCCCCGACACCGGTGTAGGCAAATGTCATGAATGGATCAGCCGCGACGTTTAGGCCGACATGTTTCATCGTAACGAGTGTCCGCGCTCCGCCCATCGAGGCGCCGATCCCCACCTCAAACGCGACTTTTTCATTAGGCGACCACTGCGAATAGATGCTTGGAAACTTCTCGGCAAGTGTTTCCAGAATCTCGGTTGACGGCGTCCCCGGATACGACGCGGCCAATCGCACGCCGGCTTCATACGCACCTCGGGCGAGCGCTTCATTTCCCGATAGTAATTCTCTTATTCCTGGCTGAGCCATATTCTTCTCCAATTTGTGCGGTCGGGCGTCCTCACCCGACCGCCATATCTGTCGTTTCGAGGAGTCAGTCTTCGGACGACGAAGCAATCTCTCCTCTTGTAGGTCGGCGACCCTTGCGGTCCCGACATCAGCTTTCCTCTCCTGTCACCCCGGCGAAGGCCGGGGACCAGTCTTCTCTCGCGCGGTTGGGCTTCCTCACCCGACCGTTTACCCTGCGGCCACCCGCTGCCCGCTCGGTTGCGTCAGGTCTTGCCGAGTCCGCGACTAGCGGACGCGGTGTGACCTGACGCTCACGAATCGACGAAGGTCCACCGCATGTGAATTCGTTCACAATGTAGAAGAAAACAGGATAAAGGGCAAGGGGATTTGTGGGGGGGGATCGGTAGCCCCTATTGGCAAGTTGCCGGCGGCGAGAAACTGATGTAGAGGTAGTCGATTAGGGCAGTGATGTCCGAAATGTCGACGCCAGCAGAACCATCAACATTTGCCTCTTCGGAACAGCACAAAGGCTGGAAATTGATGTAGAGATAGTCAATCAAGGTTGTCAGATCGGAGATATCGACTCCCTCGCTCGGATCACAATCGATATTGCCCGTCGAACCGTTGCAACAGACATATATCAACTTGACCACGAGAAAGTCGCTACTTGACGAATATGAGGAGTCAGCATACCCAGCCACATACAGGTCGCCGCTCCGGCCCCTGCGAATATCGTAAGTGAACTTGTTGGTATCGCCAGCCGGATTGGAAATGAGTGTCCAGTCTTGTGTCCCAGACGGATTGACGGAGTAGATCAAAAACCGGTTTACAATATTGGTACCGTCGAAGTACCCCTGTTCGCCGGCCGCGAAGAGATCCCCCAGTACACCTACATCCATAGCCAACATTCCTGATCCGAACGAGCCGATGCTTCGGGACTTCGTCCAATGAAAGTCCCCGTTAGTATAGTATTTGCAAAAGCGCCACTCCGCTACTTGGAATGTACTTTGATCGATTACCGTCCCACCAATGACAACGGATCGGTTGGAGTCAACTCCCAAAGAGATCGACGGAGACATCGAAAGCGGGTAAGTCAACGGATACCGTGCTGTCCAGATTCGGTTTCCAGATGGCCCCAGCATGTGTACGACTGGATCTGAGCAACCAAAGCAACTTGAACCGGGTCGACTCGCAATTCCAGCTACGATTATGCTATCTCCAGATAAGGCGAGGCGTGTCGACATGTCTCTAACTTTGTCGCCCCCATCCCACCACCAAATCCAATTCTCATTGCCGAGGGAATCGTATTGGTGTACTACAAAATCCAATCCGCTGGAATCTCCAGCACCCGCCGCCGATCCCGTCACATAGACATTTCCGAATGTGTCTACTTCAATGTCCTCAGCAGATTCTTCCTCGGTGATGTTGCTGGGTCCATCCCATCGGTGCACCCAAGCCCTTAATCCATTCTCCTTGTACTTGATTGTCAGGAAATCGTCGTCTTCCAGGCCCCGGTCACTGTCGCCAAACACATATGCTTGCCCTTTGCTATCCAACGCGATACTCCTCACATGATCTTCACCGTCACCAGGTCCGTTGTAGGTATCGGACCACTTGAAATTCCCGTCGAGATCGTAGCACACAACAGCATAGTCTTCCCCTGCACCCGGCGTATCTCCAGCCACGAGTACACGGCCATTTGCAACGCAGATGTGCCGGAATCGCCCGCCTGTGTAGCTCCTGGTCCAGAGAGTATCGCCCGAAGGCGCCAAACAAGCGGTGAGACTTCCTGTTGCTCCGGAAAACCCCGTTACATAAACACGGCCGAGCGTATCAAGCGCCATAGCGCGGGCTTCGTCGGTCGAAGACCCAAAACTCCCAAATTGCTTTTCCCACATGATTGTCTGAGATGAGGCAGTGTGAAAAGCAACAATCAGGAGTGCGATCGTAATCAGCGGCGTAGTCGTCGCGGCAGATTTTTGATAAGACCCTATCCCTCCGAGCATTTGTTTAATGGAGATCATTTGACCACCTTGATTGGAGAATATCTTAAGCGCTGGAACGACCAGACTAGCGCTTGCCGGTAGATTGTCCTTATTCTTGACCCGCCAGCCAGACACCTCAGCTTAGCAACAGAATATGTTACTAAGATATCGTCGTGCGACAGTCTTGCAAGGCAATTATTCGACCAACTCTTCTGTCTGATTTTCAATCAGCGAGCACGCAGAGAAGAGACGATTCTCGTCCTCATTCTAAGGCTGCGCCGACGCACTACCGATAGGAGATGCAATTTGTCGCCAAAGTGATATTCCCTTTGGTATCCGAGAAAGGTGTTTCGTGCGCTACGGGCGTCATGCCTGCCCATTTATTGTGCGACCAAACCCATTTTGACCTCGTCGCGCACGAACCCGTTATGTTCTTGTGGAGTCCACCCCGGTAACTCAACCTTTGGGTTGGGCTTCCCACCTTCAGAGTATCTTCTTTGCGGAAGAGCCCGACCTAAAGGTCGGGTTACCAAGGCTTGTCATGCCAGAACGCACAAGTGGATTTTCGCGGTGCACGAGGACGCACACCACGCACTAAGAAAGCGCAGTCTTCACTGCCAGCCCGATGAGAATCAGTCCGCCGATGAATCCGGCGGCGCGAGAGAATTTCAAACCGAGAAAACGCCCGAAGACCAGCCCTACGATCGTCATCGCCGCCGCGACAAATCCGATCGTCATTGCCGGTCGCAAAATATCGACGCCGACCAGTGCGAGCGAGATTCCCGCCGCGAGTGCGTCGACCGATGTTGCGAACATCAGCGCCAACAAACTTGCGCCACGAGTTGGGTCACCCTTGAACGTTAGTTTCTCCGGGAATATCTGTTGCCATATGATATGCGCCCCAATCCCAAACAAAATAACCGCCGCAATCCAGTTCCCCCAGTGTCCGATGACGCGAAAGAGATATTCACCGGCGGTAAATCCGATGATTGGCATGCCAAATTGGGCGAACCCAAAATGAAAGGCCAGGCGAAAAACGGTCCATCTATCGATCTTACCCAGCCGGATTCCGGCCGCGATACCGACCGCGAACGCATCAAACCCAAGCGCAAACGCCAACCCCAGTATTGCCGCCAAAGTCATCTCGCCAACTTCCCATTTTCACTTGTCATCTGGTGCTGAAAATACCCCTCAAGCTGTTACCTGTCAATGAAATATAGACTGAACAAGAGGCGCGCAAACTGCCAATATTGTGAAAATAGGAACTAAGTCGATGTATTTTGGTTTCAAAAGATACTTTACAATCTGGTATTGTTTTGTAGATTGTGGTCTGAGATAGAAACGAAGGAGAAACGGTAATGCGAATTTCGGCAGTTGAAGAGTACGGACTACGGTGTCTTTTGGCCCTGGCCAAAGTCGGCCCAACGGGCCAGCTTTCCATATCCGAAATTGCGCAATC
>JBGAWZ010000468.1:0-2351 GCA_044227335.1 Candidatus Zixiibacteriota bacterium
ATATACCCCCCGACGCCAGTTATGGCAAAGTTCCTCGGAGTCTGCAAATCACTCAGAGTGGATAAAGTAGCGTATTGTTGTCTACTTTCTATTGTCGTCCATCAGCGATCCAAATGTACGTAGGGAGGGTGTCAAGTTCAACCAGTATTCTCTGCGGGGATTTGTAATTGACCACTTCCACCCGGGCCGGTATCTTTGACACCCTATACTGAAACGTTTCTCCTAGTGCTGAGGATTAAGATGTCAGACATTGTACAAAGGCTCCTGCCCGAGATATCCGAGATCAAAGACACCGGTCTTCGGTCAAAAGTAACCGCCTGTTGGAATGAGGCGATAGCCTTCCGCGGCTGGACCGAGCAATTGCTCAGAGAGATTCCGTTCACTTTATTGGCCGAGAATGTATCAATCGGGTTTATTGATCATGTCCGGGCAGTTTGCGCGATGTGTATCGCCTGCGACAAAGTGCTCGACCAATACCATGGCCCGCGCAAAACCAAAGTGAACCGTGACTATCTGATAGCCGGGGCGCTGTTAGCCGATGTTGGCAAATTACTCGAGTTTGAAATTGTCGGCGGCAAGGCAGTTAAATCGAATTACGGCCTGCATATCCGCCACCCATTCAGCGGCGTGGGGCTGGCGTTCAAGCACGAAGTGCCGTCGGAGGTGATGCACATCATAGCTACTCACTCAAAAGAAGGGACTGGGGAGAAGCGCCTACCGGAGAGCATTATTTTCCATCACGCCGACTTTATCGACTTTGATCTTGTAAAGTAAGAGAGAATTAAATGGCAGTGAGTCCGCAAAATACAGTTGAAAAGATAGCGCAGAAATTCGCCGTGGGACTTGAGCCCGGCCAAATTGTCCGGGCAGGTGATTACATATCTATCCAGCCGGCGCATGTGATGACCCACGACAACACCGGGGCTGTGATTCCAAAGTTCCGCTCAATTGGCGCGTCAAAGATTTCCAATCCGCGGCAGGTAGTATTCACGCTCGATCATAATGTGCAGGATACGTCCGAAGGGAATCTGGCCAAGTATCGCAAGATTGAGCAGTTCGCCAAAGAGATGGGGATTGATTTCTATCCGGCGGGACGAGGAATCGGGCACCAGATTATGTGTGAAGAAGGGTACGCCTGGCCGGGGACGATGGTGGTAGCTTCAGATTCGCATTCTAATATGTATGGTGGGCTTGGGTGCCTCGGGACACCGATTGTTCGTACCGACGCGGCGGCAATTTGGGCGACTGGGCGAACTTGGTGGCAGATACCACCTGTGGCACGAGTAGAATTGACCGGAAAGCTTCGGGGGGGAGTGACCGGCAAAGATGTCATTATCACTCTCGCTGGTTTTTTCAACAAAGATGAAGTACTAAATCATGCGGTTGAGTTTGCTAGTGATGGCGTAGCTGGCCTATCGATCAATGACCGGCTGGCAATCGCAAATATGACCACCGAATGGGGAGCGTTAGCTGGAGTGTTCCCGATCGATAGTGTCACAATTGACTGGCTCGAAAAGCGCGCTGGCACTGTCGCAAAACGCGGTGTGGCGGGAGTGCCGTCGAATGTCGACGGCCGCGGCGACCATCCAAGAATGAACAAACAACGCATCCAGTCACTCACAACAGGCGTCCTTACAGCCGACAGCGGAGCAGAATACGCGAAGTATTTGTGTCTAGATCTGTCGACAGTGTCGCCCCATGTCTCCGGACCGGATAGTGTCAAGAAGATGACTTCGGTGGCTCAGGTCGCGACCCAGAAGATCAAAATACACAAAGCGTATCTATTGTCCTGTGTGAATGCACGGTTTGATGATCTGAAAGCGGCGGCCGGAGTATTGCGCGGTAAGAAAGTCGCCGACGGAGTTGAAATGTATATTGCGGCCGCGTCGAGCGAAGTCCAGTCGGCCAGTGAGCAAAGCGGCGACTGGCAGGCGCTGGTTGCGGCCGGCGCCAAGCCGCTTCCGCCCGGATGCGGCCCGTGCATCGGGCTAGGTGTGGGACTTCTTCAGGACGGTGAGGTCGGCATTTCCGCCACCAATCGGAATTTCAAAGGGAGAATGGGCTCACCAAAAGCGCAGGCATATTTGGGATCGCCCGAAGTTGTGGCGGCATCGGCAGTGGCTGGATACATCACGGGACCGGATATAGCGACAGCAGTTGCAGTAAAAGCCGAACTGAGCGAAGCACCCGTACATCACGCTACCGGGTCGGTGAAAGTGATCGACGGCTTCCCGAAGCAAATCGACGGGGAATTGATTTTCTGTCATCAGGATAATATGAACACCGACGGTATCTATCCCGGCAAATACACTTACAACGACGACATGACACCGGCTCAGCAGGCCGATGTC